>JBEKXR010000001.1:0-35332 GCA_049511935.1 Spirochaetia bacterium
CCCCGCCTCTCGTCGGTTTCCGCCTGGTTGCCCTCGATGCTGAGCACGGGAACGACGTTGCGCAGCCGGGAGAGCCGGGCGATGAGCTCAGGGCTCAGAAGGAGACCGTTCGTCACGAGCAGGAACACGATATGGGGAAAGTCACGGGCAATATCGACGATCTCGGGACGAGTCAGCGGCTCTCCACCCGCGATCACGAAGAAGGAGATCCCCAGCTCATCGGCCTCGGCCACGATGCTCCGCATCCTCTCGGAAGAGAGCTCGTCCGGCGCGTCACCCCGGATTGCCTGCGCATAGCAGCCCTTGCACCGCAGGTTGCACTTGTTGGTGATGCTGAAAATCGCGATGGGGGGGACGGTGATGCCTTCCGCCGCCACCCGACCGCGCCGGCGGGCGGCCGCTGCCTGCCAGAAGACCGTCCGCACGAAGAACAGCGCCTGGCTGGGGTGTCGGAGGCTCACCCGCACGAACTCGGAGAAGAAGATGCGGATGCCCTGGTTGAGCTTCGAGGTCGCGGACATTTGTATTGCCATGGTCGAGATGATCTCCTCTGCTCAAAGAATGGGGGAAGGCTCCGCAGCTTAGCACGCGCGAGGCATTCCACACCAATGGAACACCGCAGAAGGGTGATCGTGTTCCCTTGCGTCAGTGTCGGAACACCAGAAACTCCTGAGCAAATTTGCTCAAATCATGGTGATGTGTCTCTCATCCGCGGGGCCACGAGGATGAAGGTGAATCCAACAAGAAGGGCAAAGCCCACGTACGCAGCGAGGAAAACCCAGGCCGGGAAGTCGTAGAAGATGAGGCTACGCACCAAACGTGCGATGAAAGAGATCTGCCCCTCCACCCGCTGACCTGCCATCGTGCGCAGCAGGTGCTCCCATATAGTCAGTGGACATTGGGCGCCCGCCAAGGCTTCCACGGCTACGAGCGCGACGGATGCCAGGTGGACGATTCGGAAGCGGAGATCGCGAACCCAGCGCCAGCGGAACAGGCCGCCCAGAAGGATAACAACCTCGCCTCCGAGAGTGAATCCAACGTAGCAGAAATGGACTGCGACGATGACGTCAGCAAGCACGGCAAAACGAGCCATTCTGCCTCCTGGGAAGGCTCTGCATCACATCAGTCTGGCCTGGGCTGTCTTCCTCGGAGTGCGCCTAGAGAAGCTGGGTGCGGATCCTGTTGCCCATCCACTGAGCGTCTTTCTCGATCAGCGGCCCGGCCTCCCTCGCATCGTCTTCGCACAGTGAAATGAGCTTGCCCAGGTCCGAGGCGCTCGTCTGGTACTCGATGAAGAAACGGTCCTTCCCCAGGCCGGAGAGGACCTCCGCGAGGTCGCACAGCAGCACACAGGCTTTCATGCCCTTCAGGAAAGCGGGGTTCATCGGAGCGCGGCGGATCACCCTGCGGGAGAGCTCCGAGCGGATCCGGTCGCGCTCCCTGAAAATTCGCTCCAGCTCTCGTCGAATCCCTTCCAGGTCAGACATCTACAAGGAACGACTCCATGGGCCGAACGTCAAGCGACAGTCTCTGCGGCTATCCCCGCAGGCGGGCGCCTTCATACTCCGGGGCATTCACCTTTTCCTCATCCCCTTCGGAACGTAATCGAAAAAGCGTTCAATGGTGTTGCCGGATGTCCACTCCGCTCTCAGGCGGGTCTTTTTCTCAACCTTTCTCAGCGCCGAAAGGAATGCTCGGTTCAAATCACGCGCGTTTTCGCCCGTCATATTCGCGGTGATATCGAAGCCGCTCTCGGTTTTCTTGATCGAGCCATTCTTGATCAGGTTATCGAGGGCTTCCTTGATCTGAGTGACTCTTTCAGTGCTGATGCTCGCGACGAGTGTGAATTTTTTTCCCGCCATATTACTCAGCTTTACCTGGTTGACTCATCAGCTGAACACCAGCTCCCCGATTTTCCCTGCCGCGCACGAGTGAGAATCCGGCCGCAAGCACACAGAGGACGATCGAAACGACGAACGCGCTTCGGATCCCCACGACGAACGCCTGCATCGTCTGCGAGCCCAAGGTGACGTTCGTTCCGACGAAGAGCTGCATCATCGCATCCCGCGGAAGGCTGCCGGCTGCAACTGCCAGCGCAAGAGCGAAGCTGGTCACCATGCCCGTCTGCCGCAGCGTGGCAAGGGTTGCCGAAGCGATTCCCAGGCGGTGCCTCGGCGCTCCGTTCAGTGCGGCACTCGTGTTGGGGGAAAAGAAAAGTCCGGTGCCAAGCCCGACCAACACGAGCCCGACGACGATGGTGCCATAGCTGGTGGTTGGCGACAGCCTGGTCACGAACCATACGAGCGCCGCTGCCTGAAGCAGGAGGCCAGCGGTGGCGGGGACACGCGCGCCGATGCGATCAGCCAGCATGCCGCTCAGCGGCCCCGCCACTGCGCTCATGATGGAAAGCGGAATGAGGAAGAGGGCCGCGGTAAGCGGGCTGTAGCCACGCACTCCCTGGAAGTAGAAGACGATGAGGAAGTTGACGGCAAACATGGCAAGGGACTGCAACATCGCTGCCACGACGGAAAAACTGTAAACCCGATTCTTGAAAAGCGAGAGATCGAGCACAGGGTTCGCCACGCGCCGCTCCCGCATGAGAAAGACGGCCAGCATCACGACGAACAGGGCGAACAACGACAGGATCGGGAGCGAGATCCAGCTCAACTGGATGCCAAGCGTGAGCGCGAAGAGCAGAGCCACCAGTCCAAGGCTGAACATGGCAGCCCCACCGAAGTCGAACCTCTCGGTCTTGTTCCGCGTCGACATCTCCTTCAGCGCGAGGTAGCCCCATACGGTGCCCAGTATCCCGATGGGCACGTTGATGTAGAAGATCCATCGCCAGTTCGCAGCCGCGAGGATCAACCCGCCCAGGAGGGGGCCGGCGATACCTCCAACCGCCCAGGTCACGCCGTTTATTCCCAGCGCCCGCCCCCGCTGCTGTGGGGGGAAGACCTCCGCGATGATCGCAGGGCTGTTCACCATCATGAAGGCAGCCCCGGCGCCCTGCACGAGCCGGAAGGCGATGAGCTGCGTCGCGCTCTGCGATAAGCCGCAGAGCGCAGAGCCGACGGTGAAGATGACGAAGCCGAGGTTGTACATTCGCACGCGTCCGAACATGTCCGCAATGCGTCCGAACGTCAAAAGGCAGACGGTGCTGATGAGAATATAGGCCATGATGACCCATACCATCTCGACCAGGCCCGCGTGCAGCTTCACCATCATGTCGGGAAGAGCCAGGATCACGATGGTGCCGTCGATCGCCGCCATCAGGGCGCCGATTGTCGTCACGCTGAGCGCGATCCACTTGTAGTCTATTCTCCGATGCAGAGCAGGACCCGCAGGGGATTCCGCAGATGCCGTGCTCTCTCCGCTCTCTTTCATCCTCTCCTCTTTCTCAGCGCCATCTCGAGGGAGAGCACGGCGTCTGAAGGCGATTAGCTCAGTCGGCCTCTTTGAGTCCGGCGGACGCTGTGTACAATGCGCCAACCCCGCTCAGGTGATAGGCGACCCGCAGAGCTTCAGCCATCTCCTGGCTCGTGGCGCCTGCTTTCTTTGCCTGGCTCGCGAGGCTCCGCACCCCGTTCTCCGCGCCATGAGCCGCATCAAACGCCATGGCAATGAGAAGCTTCACCTTTCGCGGCAGGGCCCCGTCCGCATAGATGAATTCATTCTGCTCCCGAACACGCTTCAGAAAGTCGGGATCGATTCTTCCAAGCATTTCCAATGGATCAAAAGGCATACTCTCCTCCTTGGGAGAACAATCTTATCCATATCAACGTATTTCTGCAAAGCGTCGATCACGACCCTGGGGGAGATATCCTCATCATCACCTTGCTCCAGGATTCAGTGACGAGGAAGCTCTCGTCCATCTCTGACACCATGCGAAGGAACTTCGGCCATGGGATGGCCAGCGTCAACTCGCCGGGCGGCACCCACGGACGGGCCGACACGTCGAACATGCCCAAAACCGCCTTCTGATGGGAGGACTGCAGCTCACGGTAAGGGTAGTGGACAATCGAGGAGCAGCCGGAACCCATTGGGGCAACCACCGCCTGAGAATCGCTTTCGTCAAAGTTTGCCAGGGCAAACAAACCGGACAGCACATCTGGTTGAGCGAAGAAGATGACCACGGCAGGATCATCGCTCTCAGCCAACTTGTCCCAACGCTTGAACACGATCAGCCCGGCAGGAGCCGGCATGTGCGGTTCACGTTTGAATTGCTCTGCGACCAGCTCCTGGGAAGCCTTATAACGCTCCCCTGCCAATTGCCCAGGGATCCCGCACGAAAGGAAATAGTTGAAGTCGGGTCGCAGGCGTTGGGCAAAGCCCAGGTAGCATCTCCCCCCGGCGCAGCCGATGGTGTTGCTTGCGAAGCTGAGGGACTCCCCGGCGCGCACCCTTGCCAGGTCACGGATCAGGCAGTGCATTCCCGGATAGGGCTTGACTGGCTCAGCCTGTTGTTCGTCATTTGTATAAAAGAGGCAGATTGGCAGTGATGCACTCCGAAAAAAGCGCTCCCATTTCTCGGCAAACTGTTGCTTGAGTCCGTTCTGCATGGCGATCCTCCCATTCTGGCAGCGGACAGAGGTGTCACTTCGGCGGGGGCTCTGTCACTCGTCCAGCACGATGAGGAGACGATCTTCTCAAAAATGCCGGGGATGTTCTCCCGCTCCATGAATCATCATGCACCGAGATCCAGGTCCATTCCATAAATGCAGGATAAAAAGAGAATAACAGTGCGCTATATAACAAGCCTTCACAGCCCAGACGGGACCTCTGTCATGCGTAGGGCCGAGGATGCTCAACTATTGACACTCGGCATACCGATTGCGAGGATATCTGAATCGCCGAAAATTGTATCAGCATCCTTGTCATCTTCGTGCCCATCTCCTGTTCGTACGTCCATCGGATCGCTGTCGAGGAAAGGGCGCTTATCGAGCACTTCGGAGCCGCCTATGTCGAGTACGCCAGGAGGACGAAAAGGCTGGTGCCGAAGGTCTTCTGATCGAGGGAACCGCAACGTCGTGTGGAAGGCTCTCATCGATATCGTGCGGGGCTAAAAGGGGGAGCAAATGGCGATCAAAGGCGAGTGGATCCGCTACGGAGAAGGGTCGGGCTACTTCGCAAGGCCTGAGAGGGCGACGGCGCCCCTGCCCGGCGTGCTGGTCATCCAGGAAATCGGAGGAGTCAACGCACAAATCGAGGACGTGACGCGCCGCGTCGCTGCTGCGGGCTACGCGGCACTGGCGCCCGACCTGTTCGCGGTGGACGGCAAGCGGCCAGAGGCACTGGCGAAAGAGAGGATCGCGGAGGCCTTCGGCTTCGCGGCCAGGCTTCCGCCCGGCACCATGGTCGATCCTGCGAACAGGGAAGTGGAGCTGGCAAAGCTCGGGGAGGCCGAAAAGATCAGGATCGGGGAAACCTTCGGCCAGATGTTCTCGTTCGCCGGGCCGGGGCGTGCGGAGTCCCTCATGGGCCCACTCGCCCGGGCCTTCCGCCACCTCCACGAGGAACGCGCCGAGACACGAGGGCAGAAGATCGCGTGCGTGGGTTTCTGCATGGGCGGCGGGCTGTCGGCCCTCCTCGCCTGCGAGGAGCCCGAGCTTTCCGGCGCCGCCGTCTTCTACGGCATGACGCCGTCCGTCGAGAAGATCGCCAAAATCAACTGCCCCGTCATCGCCTTCTACGGGGCCAAGGACCAGCGCGTCAACGCGGGCATTCTCGGCTTCCAGGATGCGATGCGCGCGGCGGGGAAATCGTTCGAACACCATGTATACGACGGGGCGGGCCACGCTTTCTTCAACGACGACGCGGCCTCATACGACGTGAAGGCGGCCCGCGACTCCTTCGCGCGTCTCCTGGCCTTCTTTTCGAAGACGCTCTCGGGCTAGGGGCAAACGATGGATTCGCCGCGACCACGGTACGAACAGTCCTGGCGAGCGGGAGCGAGCGCCCCCCGTTCGAGCGGTTCTCCGCACTCCGTGGCATTCCGCCGAGAATGCCTCGTGATGGCCAAGCCCGCGGGGCCGCGCTGCAACATGCGCTGCGCGTACTGCTACTACCTCGGGAAGGAGGCGACGCTGCCGAGGGGCCCGGGCCGCCTGCCAATGGACATGCTCGAGCGCTACATCGAGCAGAGGCTCCAAGCCTCGAGCGGGCCTGTCGTACACTTCGAATGGCACGGAGGAGAGCCCACGCTCCTGGGGTTGGACTACTTCCGCTCGATTGTAAGGATGCAGCGTGCGCACGTACCCCCGGGGCGCGAGGTCTCCAACGGTCTGCAGACGAATGGCTACCTCCTGGATGGGGCCTGGGCAGGTTTCCTGGCCAGGGAAGGCTTCTCCGTAGGCTTGAGCCTGGATGGGCCAGCAGAACTGCACGATGCGTTCAGGAGGAGCGCCGACGGCGGGCCCACGCATGCACGGGTCGAGCGGGCGTTTGCCCACCTGAAGGAGAGGGGCGTCTTCGTCAACCTGCTGTGCGTGCTCCATGCCCGGAACTCCGGGGAACCGGACATGGTCTATGATTATTTCCGCGGGCTCGGAGCGACACACTTCCAATTCCTGCCCTTGGTCGCAGGAAACACGGGCTCCACGGCGGCGGAGCCGGTGACAGTCGGGGAGTTCCTCTGCCGCATATTCGACCGCTGGATCAGCGAGGGCGCGGGCCGGGTGGTGATCCAGAACATCGACGAGGCGCTCCGCCCGATCTACGGGCTTCCACACGCCCTCTGCGTCCACCGCGAAACCTGTGGCGAGGTCGCGGTGCTCGAGCGGGATGGAGGCTTCTACGCCTGCGACCATTTCGTCGATGCGGATCACCTCATCGGGAACCTGAGCGAGCGGAGCCTGGCGGACATGGCTGCTGACCCGCGCATGATCGCATTCGGCAACGCGAAGCGCGACACGCTGCCCCGGGAATGCCGCGAGTGCGACCTGCTTTCCTGGTGCAATGGCGGATGCCCGAAGGACCGCGATCCCGCCGCCCCCGGCGAGGCTGGCGGCGTCAACAGGCTCTGTCCCGCCTACAAGAGGTTCTTCGGGCACAGCAGGCCGGAGCTGACGCGATTGGCGGCGCATATGCGCTTGGGCCGCCCACTCAGGGAATTCAAGCCGCGTGCATCCTGATCGATTGCCCGCGGGGAGACGGCCTGCTCCTTTCGAGGGTGGATTTGACTTCGCATCGCCAGGGTTCTACCTATATTTCGACCTGCGACGGATTCATTGAGACCCTGTCAATGTTCTACTCGGCTGACAAGCTCTCCTCGGTGTTGAATTCCCGCGCCCGAGGAGCGTGGATGAAGCTCCGTCTCCTCCGCTATCCGGCGCTTACCGGCGCGGCGTAGCCCAGACCGAAACGATCCGTGACCGGTATGCTGATGTGGCGTTCCCGAATCTGCCGGAATCGCTCGGGGTCAGTGACCACCTCTGCGGGCCGCCGGACGCTTCGCACGAGGAAATCCGCCTCGGGGGGGTAGCAGGCTATCGGCACCCCGTTCTCCGGATCGAATTGGGCATCCCCCTGCAGACGAGTCACTTTCGCGTTGGTAGGGAGGTTCGCGTTCTGGTAGCGAAGGTCCATGCTCCATCGCACCTGGTCGGTCTTGTTTTTGAAACTTGCATGGGCAGTCCGATTCGTCACCAGCAGGACTCCCCCCTTGCGCACCGGACACGCGAAGCGGTGCCCCGTTCTGGGAAACTCCGAGGGTTCGATCTGGAGGTATTTCCCGTTCTCGGATATTCGATGACGGACGACCGGACTGCGGTGACTCCCCGGCATCACCCACATGCACCCGTTCTGCTCGTTCGCATCGACGAGGGGGAGCCACATGGTGACGACCAGGCTCTTGTCGCAGTAGGGCTCGAAGTAGCTTGAATCCTGATGCCAGGGCACTTCGCCATACCCATAGTTGGGTATCTTTGGGCGCAGGCGGTACACGGAGCTCGCGATAATCTCCTCACCGACCAGCTGCTCGGCGATATTCACCAGGTTGGGATTCCCGATCAGGTGAAAAATCGCGGGCCCGTGCAGGAATCCATTCCAGATATCCAGGGCGATCTTGTCCGTCTCCTGGCTGATGCGGGCAAGCCGGGTCTCGAAACCTTCCTCCTCGTACTGGCGCGTGAGCTTACCGGCCGCGAAAAGCGCCCGCGCACGCTTGTCTATCTCCCCGCTGATCTGGTCGATGACCGGCTGAAGCTCTTCTTTCGGGATCACCCCGTCGAGGACGACGTATCCTTCCTTGTGAAAGAAAGAGATTTCTTCCGCCGTCATGATCCGACCTGTCGATTGAACCATTCCGCTCACCCCCGGGAAAAAATAGCGATGCGGGATGTGCCGGGTCAAGGAAACGAGGCGCTCCTTCGAGGCACGCGCTCACTCCCAGCTGATCTTGAAGCCGCCCGCGCTCATCTCGATCGTAGGAGGACGCCGGCGTGTCAGGATGGCCACGGCGGTGAGGCCACCGGTGAGCACGCAGACGGCGCCGCCCCCCACGAGCAGACCGAGCTTGCTGGTCGGCTCGGGATCCAGAAACGCCAGGACCACCATCATGACACCGGCGGCGCTGACCCCGGCCGCGACGCCAACGGCCGCCCAGTCCGCCGGGGAGAGACCGGCCTTGATCCCCATTGAGACGAGGGATTGGCGCTCTGGATCGATCCCGACATTCGCGTCATCCACGAGGAGAACGGGTTTCCTGTCGCGGTAGGCTTGTGCAAGGCGCGGGAACCATCCCGGCTGGCTGGTGCGGATCACCGTGTCCGCTTCCTCGATCTTCTCAGGCAGGCGTGACCAGGGAAACCTCATGCCGGGCTCACCCTCAAATGATCCTGAAATAGTCCACGAGGGTGCAGCGTCTTTCCCGCGTAAAGGTGCGGGCGCGCGTGAGGCCCTCCCCTGTCGGGCTCGCGATCGTGAATGAGGCGTATCCCGCCCCTCCCTCGCCGAGACCGGCGAAGTTCGGCCCGTTCTTCACGAACAGCGAGCAGTTCATCACCTTCGCCATCCGGGACAGCTTCTCGATGTCGTGGGAATGGATCATCGCGGTGTGGCGGAAGCCGTGCTCAGCCTTCACCGCGAGGTCGATGGCCTCGTCGGCGCTTCTCATGCGCACCAGCGGGATCACGGGCATCAGCTGCTCCGACCACACCAGGGGATGGCTGCTTTCCACGTCCATGAAGAGGATGCGCGTGTCCGCGGGCACCTCGATTCCCGCGGCGCGGGCGATGACGGCAGGATCCTTTCCCACCAGGTCCTTGTTCGGCGGGCTGTGCCGGCCGGGTCCGGCATCCTGCGGGAGCGCCACCCGGGTCACGGCCGGCACCTGGCTGCCGGTGAGCTCGAATGCCCCCTGCGTGCGCATTTCCTGCTTGAGCCTTTCCGCGACGCTTTCCACGACGAAGATTTCCTTCTCGCAGGTGCAGACGACGTTGTTGTCGAAACCGGCGCCGGCGACGATGTCCCGGGCGGCCTTGGCGATATCCGCGGTCTGGTCCACCACGACCGGAGGATTCCCCGGGCCCGCGCAGATCGCTTTCTTCCCGCTGGCCATGGCGGCTTTCACTACGCCGGGTCCCCCGGTGACCACCAGGAGCGCCACGCCCCGATGCTTCATCAGCTCTCCGGCACTCTCGATCGTGGGGTTCGCGGCGGCGCACAGCACGTTCCGGGGGCCCCCCGCGGCCGCGATGGCGTCATTCAGCATCGAAATGAGACGGTTGGACACGCGCCGGGCGCCCGGGTGGACATTGAAGACGACCGAGTTTCCCGCGGCGATCATCCCTATGGAATTGCTGGTGATCGTGGCAATGGGATTCGTGACGGGAGTGATAGCGCCGATCACGCCGTAGGGTGCGCGCTCGGTGATCGTCAGGCCGTGTTCGTCGGAAAACGCCGCGGGCTCCACGTCCCCCACGCCCGGTGTCTTCGACGCGGCGAGCGCGTTTTTCACCTGCTTGTCCCGGATGTTTCCGAGCCCGGTCTCCGACACGGCATCGACGGACAGGGACTCATTGTGCGAGAGAACCGTGCGCCGCATCGCCTCGATGACGCGCCGGCGCGTATCAAGGGGCAGCGCCGCGAGCTCCTGCTGGGCGTTCCCCGCGGCCGTCACGGCAGAATCGATATCAGGAAAGATCCCCTCGCCCATCGGCGCGGCAGGCCTGCCGTCGACGGCGGACCCGCGGAGCAGGGCCTGCACGTCTTCGCTCTTCAGCACCTGCTCGACGATCTGACGGATCTCATCCGCCGGGTTCGACATGGCTCACGCCGTCCTTTCGGTCACAAGCCCATTATGAACGAATGTCCCCGGCTTTCAACCACCGGCCGCCAGGGGTCAGCCCACTCGCTAGCCTGTTACCGCGCCCTTGCTCGCTGAGGAAACCAGGCGGGCGTACTTCGCCAGGGCGCCCGTGGAGTACGCGATGCCGCGCGGCTGCCAGGCGGCACGGCGGCGGGCAAGTTCCGCGGGCGAAAGGTCGACATTGATGGTCTTGCGGTGCGCATCGACGGTGATCATGTCACCGTCCTTCACGAGCGCAATCGTTCCCCCATCCCGGGCCTCGGGGGAGACGTGACCAACGAGCATGCCGCGGCTCCCGCCCGAGAACCGTCCGTCGGTCACCAGCGCGACTTCCCGCAGGAGCCCGGCGCCCGCGAGGGCGGAGGTCGGCGCGAGCATCTCGCGCATGCCCGGACCGCCGCGCGGGCCTTCGTTGCGGATGACCATCGTGTCGCCTTTCTTGATGGCCCCGTCCAGGATCGCCTTCAGGGCTTCCTCTTCGCTTTCGAATACCCTCGCGGGCCCGCGGTGGAGGAACTCGCCGATGCCGACTGTTTTCAGGACAGCCCCTTCCTCTGCAAGATTGCCCTTGAGGATGCTGATGGGCCCTCTCGGGCTCACCGGCTTCTCCAGCGGGCGGATCACGTCCTGGCCGGAAAGATCGGCATCGACGCCGTCCAGGTTCTCCGCCACCGTTCTGCCGGTGACCGTGAGGCAGTCGCCGTGCAGGAGGCCGGCGTCCAGGAGCACCCGCATCACCTTCTGCACGCCGCCCACCTTGTACAGGTCCGTCATGGCGTACCTGCCCGCGGGCTTCATGTCGCAGAGTGTCGGAGTGGTGTCGTAGAACGGGTTGAACTCGAAGACGTCCAGGCTGACCCCTGCCTCCACGGCCAGGGCGAGGAGGTGCAGGACGGCGTTCGTGGACCCGCCCACGGCAAGGGAGACCCGTATGGCGTTCTCGAAGGCCTTCCGCGTCATGATCTGCCGGGGAGTGATGCCCCGCTGGAGGAGGTTCATGACCGCTTCCCCCGCGCGGATCAGCTCGCCGTGCTTCTCGCTGTTCACGGCGGGGATGCACGCGTTGCCCGGCAGGCTGATGCCAATGGCTTCCATGGCCGCGGCCATCGTGTTTGCCGTGTACATTCCGCCACACGCGCCGGGACCGGGGCATGCGGCGCACTCGATCCCGTGCCTCTCTTCCTCGGTGATCTGGCCCGTGCTGAACTTCCCCACCGCCTCGAAGGCGCTCACGATGTCGACGGGCTTTCCATTGTAGCTGCCCGGGAGGATGGACCCGCCGTAGACGAACACGCTGGGGAGATCCAGGCGCGCCATGGCCATCACGGTGCCGGGGATGGTCTTGTCGCAGCCGCCGATGCCGAGGATGGCATCCATCTGGTGCCCGCGGATGACCAGCTCGATGGCATCGGCGATCACCTCGCGGCTTACCAGGGAGCACTTCATGCCCTCGTGGCCCATCGCCTCGCCGTCGGTGACCACGAAGGTGTTGAACTTCAGCGGCACGCCGCCTGCGGCCTTGATGCCGGTCTTCGCCACGGCCGCCAGCTCATCCAGGTGCACGTTGCAGGGCGTCACCTCGCTGCCGGCACTGGCAACGCCGACGATGGGCTTGTCGAAATCCTCGTCGGTGAATCCCACCGCCCGGAGCATCGCCCTGTTGGGCATGCGGGCGATGCCGCCGGTCATGATGCGGCTGCGCGCGTTCAGCGCGGCCACGGTACTCCGTGGCATTTCCGCGGCCACGGTACTCCGTGGCATTCCGGTGTCCACCGGGCTCTTCATTTCTTTCCCCCTTCTGTGCGGAAGCCGTTCACGTAGGGAATCCGCGCCGCGGCAGCCCTGATGGACTTTTCATTCGACAGGAGAACGGAGGTCGTGTCCCATTCCCCGGTGAGGAGGCTCCTGCGGTCCGAATCCGGCATCGTGAAGGAGAAGCGTCGTCCTGAGACGGCGATCGAGGCGGCATCGAGGTCGATCGAAACCGCGGCGTGCGGATCTGCCTCGACCAATCCCGCAATGGCCTGCGCATCCTCGTGGGAGACCCGGGCCGCCGGGAGGCCGAGTGCCGTGCAGTTGCCCGAGAAGATCTCCGCAAAGGATTCGCCGATGAACGCCCGGATTCCCATGCGCATCAGGGACTGCGGCGCATGCTCGCGTGATGAGCCGCAGCCGAAGTTTCTGCCCACGATCAGGATGGCCCCGCCCTGGAACCTGGGGTCGTTCAGCGGGTGCGGTTTCGGCTTCCCCGCTTCGTCGTACCTTTCGTCGAAGAAAGCGTACTTCCCCAGGGCCTCGAACGAGATCTCCCGCAGGTAGCGGGCGGGAATGATCCGGTCGGTATCGATGTCATCGCCGGGCACCGGGATTCCCGTGCCCTCCACTTTCACGCGCACGCTCTCCGTTGCTGCCATCAATCCCCCAGTGCGCGGACGTCGACGACTTCTCCCGCAAGCGCGGCCGCCGCCACCATGGCGGGGCTCATGAGAAGCGTCCGTCCCTTCGGCGATCCCTGCCGGCCGATGAAGTTCCTGTTCGACGAGCTCGCGCACACCTGCCGGTCGGTGAGCTTGTCGGGGTTCATCGCCAGGCACATCGAGCAGCCCGCCTCCCGCCACTGGAAGCCCGCGGCACGGAAAACATCCGGCAGGCCTTCCGACTCTGCCTGCCGCGCAACGCTTCGCGAGCCCGGCACGGCCAGCGCCTTGACCCGGGGAGACACCTTCCTGCCCTTCAGCACCCGGGCCGCCTCGCGAAGGTCGCTGATGCGCCCATTCGTGCACGAGCCGACAAATGCCACGTCCACCTGCAGGCCCTGCAGGGGGCTGTTCTCGTCGAAGCCGGTATGCTCGTAGGCCTTGCGCAGCGCGTCCCGGTCCTCCGGTTTTGCGTCCGACACCCGGGGCAGGCGCCGGCTCACGCCAACGGCCTGGCCGGGGTTGATGCCCCAGGCGACCATCGGTTCGACGGAGGCGCCTTCCAGCTTGAACACATCGTCGTAGCGGGCATCGGGATCGGAGGCGATTCCCTTCCAGAAGGTGAGCGCCGTCTCGAAGTCCGCGCCCTGCGGGGCGAACGTGCGGCCTTTGAGGTACGAGAAGGTGGTCGCGTCGGGATTCACGTAGCCCGCGCGTGCGCCCGCCTCGATGCTCATGTTGCAGAGGGTGAGCCGCGCTTCCATCGGGAGGGATTCGATCGCCGGGCCGGCGTACTCGTAGGCGAACCCGATCCCGCCGTTCACGCCCAGGTCTGCGATGATGCGGATGATAAGGTCCTTCGACGAGACGCCCGCGGCGAGACCGCCGGACACGTCGATCCTCCTGACCTTCGGCCGGGTCAGGGAGAGGGTCTGGGTGGCGAGGATATCCCGGATCTGCGACGTGCCCACGCCGAATGCAAGGCTGCCCAGTGCGCCGTGCGTGGAGGTGTGCGAATCCCCGCAGGCGACGGTCATTCCCGGTTGGGTGAGGCCCAGCTCGGGGCCGATGATGTGCACGATCCCCTGTTCCGCGCTGCCCAGGCCGAAGAAGCGGATCCCGTGCTCGCGCGTGTTGCGCTCGATGGCCTGCATCATCGCCTCGGCCTGCCCGTCGGCGAAGGGACGTCGCTGATCGTCGGTGGGAACGATGTGGTCCACCGTCGCGAAGGTCCTGCCCGGGAACATCACCTTCAACCCCCGATCCTTCAGCGCCTGGAAGGCCTGCGGGGACGTGACCTCGTGGATGAGGTGCAGCCCGATGAAGAGCTGATCCTGCCCCGAGGGGAGCGTGCCGACCACGTGCAGGTCCCACACCTTGTCCAGAAGAGAGCGTCCCATGCTCAGGTAACCTCCTCGCCGCGGGCCACGATGACCTTGCCGGTCCTCACCATCTCGATGACCCCGTAGCGCCCCAGCATCCTGTGCAGCGCATCGACCTTTTCTGAGTCCCCCGTGACCTGCACCGTGAGGGCCCCCTCGGAGAGGTCCACGACCTGGCCCTTGAAGGTGTGCACGACGTCCAGCACCTCGGCCCTCTTCTCGGGCGTGCAGCGGACCTTCACCATGGCGAGCTCCCGCTGGATCACGTCCTTGCCGGTGTTGTCGATGGCGTGCACCACATCCACCAGCCTGTTGAGCTGCCGGATGATATGCCCGATCGTTCTCTCGTCCCCCGTGGCGACGATGTTCATGTGGGAGAATGCCGGGTCGTATGCCTCCGAGACCACGAGGCTGTCGATGTTGAAGCCGCGGCGCGCGAAGACCAGGGCCACCCTGTTGAGGACCCCGAACTTGTTCGCCACGTAGAGGCTCACGAGGTGACGCTTGACTCCGCCGATGCCGTTGCCGTTGCCCTCGTTCATGCGCGGTCCTTGCGGGCGCGGCCCGTCCTCGGAGGGCCCAGGATCATGTCCCTGATGGATGCGCCGGCGGGAATCATGGGGAAGACGTTGTCCTCCTTGGCGACCTCCGCGTCGATGATCACGGGGCCGTCGTTCCAGGCGAGGGCCTTCTCCAGCACGGGGCGCACATCACCGATGCGGCGCATGCGGAACGCCTTGCACCCATAGCTCTCCGCGAGCTTCACGAAATCGGGGTTTCCGACGAGGTCCACTCCGGAGAGGCGGTTCTCGTAAAAGAGGTTCTGCCACTGCCGCACCATGCCCAGGTAGCGGTTGTTGATGATGAGGACCTTCAGGGGGAGCTTGAGGTTCGCCGCGGTGGCCAGCTCGTACATCGTCATCTGGAAGCCGCCGTCACCCACGATGGCGCACACCAGGGAGCCCGGCCGGGCCAGCTGGGCGCCGATGGCCGCGGGGAAGCCGAATCCCATCGTGCCCGCGCCGCCCGATGAGATCCAATGGAAGCGCTCCTCCGTGCGGTAGAACTGCGCCGCCCACATCTGGTGCTGTCCCACGTCTGTGGTGACGATGGCCCTGCCGCCGGTCTGGCGGTAAAGCTCGTCGATCACGTACTGGGCCTCGAAGGTGCCCCGCTTGTGGTAGTGCAGCGGGTGGGCCTTCTTCCATTCCTCGATCTGCGCCAGCCACGCCGTCGTGTCACCGGCCACGAGCTGGGTATTCAGGGCCGCGAGGACGGCGCGGGCATCCCCTACGATGGCGCAGTCCATCTTGAACAGCTTGTTGATTTCAGCAGGGTCGATGTCGACATGAATCTTCACCGCATCCGGGCAGAACGTGTCAGGCGCCCCGGTGATTCGGTCGTCCCAACGGGAGCCGACCGACATGATCAGGTCGCAGTCCGTCACCGCCTTGTTCGCGTACGCAGTCCCGTGCATCCCGAGCATTCCGAGGGAGAGGGGATGGGTTTCCGGGAACGCTCCCTTTCCGAGGAGAGTATTGGTCACCGGGATGTGCATCGTCTCCGCCAGGGTACGAAGCTCCGCGCCGGCACCCGAGATCACCGCTCCGTGCCCCACGAGGAGCACGGGCCGCCGCGCCTCGCGGAGCATCCGCGCGGCGCACGAGATCTGGCCGGGATCTCCCTCGGCCGGGACCCGGTAGCCGGGGAGGTGGAAGTCGTCGTCGTCCCGGGCCCAGATCATGGCGTTGGAGCAGTCCTTGGGAATGTCGATGAGAACGGGGCCCGGCCGGCCCGAACGGGCGATGTAGAAGGCCTCACGCACGACGCGCGGGATGTCCGCGGCGTCTTTCACCAGGTAGGAATGCTTCACGATGGGCAGCGAAATGCCCGAGACATCCGCCTCCTGGAACGCGTCCAGCCCGAGGCTCGCGACGTTGGCCTGCCCGGTGATGACAACCATCGGCACCGAGTCCATTTGTGCCGTGAGGATGCCCGTAATCGTGTTCGTGGCCCCGGGACCCGAGGTGACGAGGACGACCGCCGGCTCCCCGCTCGCGCGCGCGTACCCATCGGCCATGTGGGTCGCGCCCTGCTCGTGACGGGTGAGCACCAGCTTGATCTTCGAGTCGACCAGGGCATCGAACAGGGGGATGGCCGCTCCGCCCGGCAGGCCGAAGACGTATTTCACACCCTGTTGTTCAAGCATGTGCACCACGCCCTGGGCGCCGGTGCATCGTCGTCCGCGAGTTCTTTCTTCCATGGCTCCGTCTGGTGTCTAAGGTACTCTTCAAAGCCCGCCCGGGCCACCAGATTTTGCCGCAATCTGAGCAAACTTGACCTTCGCACGGCAAAGGGATTATCACCAACCCATCTATGACGCACAAGGAATGGCCCTTCATCGAAGCGCAGAGGATCCGGGATCGGCTCGGGAAACTCGGCACCCGGTCAGTCACGGCGGAAACGGGCTACGGCCCTTCCGGCCTCCCCCACATCGGGACATTCGGCGAAGTGGCCCGGACCTCATTCGTGCTGCAGGCGCTTTCCACGCTGGAGCCCGGCATCGATGCGCGGATCGTCGCCTTCTCTGATGACATGGACGGGCTGCGCGACGTGCCGAGGAACCTGCCGAACGCGCAGATGCTCCAGCAGCACCTCGGCAAGCCCCTCACCTCGATCCCCGACCCGTTCGGGGAGGAAAAATCCTTTGCCCATTACATGAACCGAAGGCTGCGGGAGTTCCTGGATTCGTACGGGTTCCGCTACGAGTTCGCCTCCTCAACGGACAAATACGCCTCCGGGGTGTTCGACGACGGCCTGCGCCGGATCATGGCGCACTACGAGGAGATCAGCGGGCTTTTCAAGGCGACGATCGCCGAGGAGAAGCGCGCCGCATGGAGCCCCTTCTTCCCCATCTGCGAGAGCTGCGGGAGGGTCTATTCCACCCGGGTGACGGGCCTCGACCCGGCAGCGTGCACGGTCTCGTACGCCTGCGACGTGCCCCTGGCGGGCAAGTACCAGTGCTGCGGGCACGCCGGGACCCGGAGCATCCTCGGGGGCGCCTGCAAGGTGGGATGGAAGGTGGACTGGGCCCTGAGGTGGTTCTCGCTCGGCATTGACTACGAGATGCACGGTGAGGATCTCCTCGATTCGGCGCGCCTTTCCTCCCGGATCGTGAAAATCCTCGGCGGGGAGCCGCCCGAGCTATTCAAGTACGAGCTGTTCCTCGACGAAAAAGGGAAAAAGATATCGAAGAAAATCGGCAATGGGATTTCCCTGGAGCAGTGGCTGCGATTCGCGCCGGTCGATTCACTCCTCTACATCATGTACATGAAGCCGCAGCAGGCCAAGAAGATGGGGCTGCCGATCCTGCCGGAGATCGTCGATGCCTACCTCGAGCTGGTCGCCCGGGACGAGGGTGAGGAAGATTCGCCCGTTCCCTTCATCTCCCGGCTTTCGAAGGGCGCTCACGCCGGACGGCTCCCCGGGGGGAGGATCATCACCTACTCCCTGATCCTCGAGCTCATCCTTGCTCTCAACCAGGACGATCCGCGGATCGTCCGCGACTACCTCATGAAGTTCGAGCCCGAGATCGCGGACAACGTAGCCTACTACGAGCAGCTCATCGAGGACGCGCTCGCCTACTACCGCGAAGTGCTGCTGCCGGGGCGCAGCGTGGAGGCCGCGGACCACCAGCTGGATGCCGCCGTGACCGCGCTCCGCGACGAGCTCGCCCGCCTGGCGGACGCCGGGGCGGCGCCGGACCCCGACACCCTGCAGACGCTGGTCTTCCAGATCGCGAAGGACAGGGAGATACGGACGAAGGACTGGTTCCGCGAGCTGTACCGGATCTTCCTGGGCCAGTCCCAGGGACCCCGCATCGGGAGCTTCATCGCCCTGCTCGGGTACGCCACCTGCGTCGAGCGCCTCCAGGCGCACCTGGAGCGAGTTCCACACGGATGACGGACAACGGACCGGCGAGCAGGACGAGGGCAGGCGCGGAACAAATCCTTCTCTCTCAGAGTTTCACCGGAGGGTGATGCGATGTTCCATCATCTCCTTGTGCCCCTGGACGGCTCCCGCATGTCCGAGTCGAGTCTCCCGACGGCAGCACGCCTGGCGAGGCGGGCCGGCGCCGTGCTCACCCTCGTGCACGTCGTCGAGAGACATGCCCCCGCGGCGGTCCACAAAGAGCGTCACCTCGTGACTGCCCGCGAAGCCTCCGCCTACCTGTCCGAGGTTCTGCGGATGCCCGTCCTGGCAGGGCTCCGCGTGGAGACACACGTCCATGACGCAGAGGTGCGCGACGTGGCGCGAAGCATCACGGAGCATACCGCCGAGCTCGCCCCCGACCTCGTGGTCATGAGCATCCATGGCACCGGCGGCGCGAGGCGCCTGCTCTTCGGAACGATTGCCCAGCAAGTCATCGGGCACGGTGCCACTCCGGTCCTGCTCGTGCGTCCATCGCGGGAGGCCGCCGGGGGACAGGTGAAGGAATGGACCACGTTCATCGCCCCCATCGATGGGAACCCCGCGCACGAAAAAAGCCTGCCGCTTGCCGCCGAGCTCGCCGTCGCCTTTGCCTGCCGCCTGCACCTCCTGATGGTCATCCCGAATCCCGAGGAGCTCACGGGCCTTGAGAAGGCGGCCAGCGTGCTGCTGCCGAACGCCACGCGCGTCAAGCTGGAGATGGACAGCGCGGGAGCAGGCGAATACCTCGCGGCCCGCGCCGCGGAGCTGAAGGCCTCCGGTGTGCAGACGGCCTGCGAGGCCGCGCGAGGGGATCCGGCCCGCGCCATCGTGCGCACGGCGCGAAAGCTTGCCGCTGACCTGGTGGTGATGAGCATGCACGGCAGGGCGGGCACGGAGGCGTTCTGGGAAGGGAGCGTGGCCGCGCGCGTCATCGCCCGCTCCCGCGTGCCGCTGCTCCTGGTTCCTCTTCGGGGCTGACTCTCCGCGCTAACGGGGCTCGGGGAGACCCGACCCCTCCCTATCCAGTCGCTCGGCCTGCGCGAGGTGCTGGGAAAGCGTGTCGACGAGACTCGCCGTGGTCTCCGTGCGGATCAGCCCCGTGAGGCTGAGCAGGCCGTCCTTTGTGTGGAATACCCCCGGCCACGTGCTGCGCGCCGAGGTGAAGCCCGCGTCGCGGGCAATGCCCACGACCCGTTCATCATACTGCCCGAACGGATAGGCGAGGCTCGTCACGGGATGGCCGATGTGCGCCTCGATCAGGTCCTTCGAGGCGACGATCTCGCGGCGCAGCATGTCGTCGCTCTTGAGCTTCGGGAGGATGAGATGCGTGAGGGTATGGCAGCCGATCTCCATGCCTTCCGCGTCCAGCTCCCTGATCTCGTCCCACGTCATGTGGTGCGCCCGACCCACGGCCCGCACCCAGACGAAGAAGGTGGCGGTGAACCCGTACTTGCGCAGCAGGGGCACCGCGTTCACGTACTGGCTCTGCCAGTCGTCATCGAAGGAGATGATGACGGGCCGGGCCGGGAGGGGCGCGCCTTTGCTGATGTGGGCCTCCAGTACGTCGAATGTCACCGACGAGTAGCCGTTCTCCCTCAGGTAGGACAACTCGGATTCCAATGTCTCGGGAGTCGCGATCCAGCGGCGCGCTCCCTTCGTATCCGTGGGAATGTAGGGCCGTATCGAGTGGTAGATCAGAATGGGAACGATCGCGCCGGTGTCCCCTTCCCCGTCGCGGGGCATCGGCGGAACGCGCGCGGCCGGGGTGCGGGGAGGCAGCATCACCTGGGAGAAAGCGGCCGCTCCGATGAGGAGCGCGAAAAGCGTGAATGTCACTCGTTTCATGTGCAGCAGGCGGGCCGTCTACCCCTTCTTGATCGCGCCGGAGGCGATGAAGAGGGAGAGGTATGTGAGCGGCGAGGTGAGAGCGATTCGTCGCGTCATGCTTCCAATGTAATTTGGGCGCGTTCACAGTGTCAATGCGGCGTGGTCCGAGCGCTCCGACACGCCCCCTTGATACCGGGGAAAGCGCGGCACTATCCTTGCCGCGATGCGCGAAGGCGATTACCTCCCGCTCCTCCAGATTGCGCTCCGAGAAGACCTCGGGGACTCCGGCGACGTCACGTCGCAGGCAGTGGCGCCGGACGGCGAGCGGGCGGCGACACTGTGGAGCAAAGACACGGGGGTGCTCGCCGGCGAGGAAGTTTTCGCCGCGGTCTTCCGCGCGATCGACCCGGATGTCCGCGTCCGCTTCGCGCTGCACGACGGCGCCTTTCTGGAAAAGGGGCAGCGCGTGGCGGAGGTGAGCGGGAGAGCCGTCTCCCTTCTGTCCGGCGAGCGGACGAGCCTCAATTTCATCTCCTTTCTCTCCGGCATCGCCACCGCGACGCGTTCCCTTGTCATGCAGGCGCGCGCCACCGGGAACGCGGTGATCCTGGACACCCGCAAGACCCTGCCGGGCTGGCGCGCGCTCTCGAAATACGCGGTCACCGTCGGCGGGGGGCGCAATCACCGCCAGGGTCTCTACGACATGGTCCTCATCAAGGACAACCACATCGACAGCGCCGGCTCGATCGCCGAAGCGGTCCGGCGGGTGCGCGCGCGCTGGGGAACGCGGTTCGTGGTGGAAGTGGAGTGCCGCAGCGCGGCGGAGGTCAGCGACGCCCTGGCCGCGGGAGTGGACATCATCATGCTGGACAACATGGAGGCGGAGGAAATCCGGCGGGAGGTGCAGAGGATCGCGGGCCGGGCGAAGGTCGAGGCATCGGGCACGATGACCCCTGAGCGGATTCCGGCGGTGAGCGCCGCCGGCGTCGACTTCATCTCCGTGGGCGCGATCACCCACTCGGTGCGGTCGTTCGATTTTTCCCTGAAGATCGCCTGAGACGGGAGGAGGATGCCGGGGGTGGCGGGAGCAGGGGCATACGAATTCGATCTGATCGTGCTCGGCGCGGGCATCGCGGGCCTCACGGCTGCGCTTGCGGCCGCCGACGAGGGGCGTTCCGTGGCGGTGGTCTCCAAGGAGCCGCTCCTGGAGGAGTGCAACACCCAGTACGCGCAGGGCGGCATCGTGGCCCGCGGGGAAGGGGATTCCCCGGCACTTCTCGCCCAGGACATCACCGCGGCGGGAGACGGCATCAACAGCAGGGAGGCCGTCGAGCTGCTGGCGGCCGAAGGCCCGGAGCTCGTCGACGAGCTGCTGGTCCGCCGCCTGGCCGTGCCGTTCAACCGCGATCCCTCGGGCAAGCCGGCCCTCACGCAGGAAGCGGCGCATTCCCTGCGGCGGATCTACTTCTCCAGGGACACGACCGGCAGGGCGATCGAGGCTTCGCTCCTGGCGGCCGCCACCGCTCACCCACGCATCAGGACATTCTCGTCGCACGCGGCCATCGACCTGATCACGAACACGCACAACTCCACCGACGCCCAGGAGCGCTACAGGAAGACTCGTGTGATCGGCGCCTACCTCTGGGACCCCGACGCCGAGCAAGTGAAGGCCTTCTACGCCGGGGCCACCGTGCTCGCCACGGGAGGCGTGGGGAACCTCTTCCTGCACACTTCCAACCCGGCCTGCGCCACCGGAGACGGGCTTGCCATGGCGAGCAGGATCGGGGCGGAGATCCTGAACGCGGAGTACGTCCAGTTCCACCCCACGGTGCTCTTCCACCGCGACGTGAAGCGCTTCCTCATCAGCGAGGCGGTCCGCGGCGAAGGGGCGCGCCTGCTCAACACGCGGGGGAGCAGTTCATGAAGCGCTACGATCCCGAGCGCGCCGATCTCGCCCCGCGCGACGAGGTTGCCCGGGCAATGTACCGCGAGATGGAGAACGAGGGCTCCTACTACCTGCTCCTTGACGCGCGCCTGGCCGCGGGCTCCCGACTCGAGGAGCGCTTCCCGGGGATCTTCGAGAAGTGCATGAGCGTCGGGCTGGACATCCGCCGGGAGCCGATCCCCGTCGTGCCGGCGGCGCATTATTTCTGCGGCGGCGTGAAGGTGGGGCTCACGGGGCGCACTTCGGTTGCGGGGCTCTACGCGGCGGGAGAGACCGCGTGCACCGGCGTGCACGGGGCCAACCGCCTGGCCTCCGTCTCCCTGCTGGAGGCCCTGTTCTTCGGCAATGCCGCGGGAAAGGACGCGGCAGAGAACCTCACCCCGGTATCGACGGCCTTGAAGAAGAGCACCCCTGACTGGGTGCACCCTGCCCCCGCGGAGGAGTTTGATCCCGTCCTGATCCAGCAGGACATGCTCAACATCCAGTCCACCATGTGGAATTACGCCGGCATCATCCGCAACAGGAAACGCCTGGAGCGCGCCCTGGCGGATCTCAACTACCTCAGCCACAGGATCGAACAGTTCTACGAGCAGGCGACGATCAGCCGTTCGATCATCGAGCTGCGCAATGCCGTGCTCGCCGCCCACGTGATCGTCTCGGCCGCCTATTCGAACTCGCGCTCCCTGGGCTGCCATTACCTCGAATGAGCTCAAGGCGGCCGTCGTATTCCCGGGCGAGGGCGGCCTGCGGGATCGCCGGGATCGTCGAACTCGTTTTTTTGCTCACGTCCTGTGCGGGCATCCATTTCGGCACCCCGACGGACAGAGGCCTGAAATTCAGCGAGCCCGCGGCCGCGTATCCCTCCGCCCGGTTTGCCGTCATCAGCGATCCTCACTTCTACGACGTGGACCTGGGGATCGAAGGCTCCGCGTTCCAGCGCGACGTGGACAGCGACAGGAAGCTGCTCCTGGAAAGCCGGGAGATCCTCTCCTCCGCGCTGCTGCACGTTCGCGAGCTGGGCGTCGGTTTCCTTCTCATTCCGGGTGATCTCACGAAGGACGGGGAGAGACAGGACCACCTCCTCGTTGCCGAGGAGCTCTCCGCCCTCTCCCGAACCGGCGTGCGGGTGTACGTGGTGCCGGGCAATCATGACATCCTGAACCCTCGTGCAGTGCGCTACAGCGGGGCATCGATGACCCGGGTGCCCAATGTGAATCCCGCGGAGTTCGCGGAAATCTACCGGGATGCCGGGTACGGAGAGGCGCTGTTCCGGGACCCGGATTCGTTGAGCTACGTGGCGGAGCCGGTCCGCGGGTTGTGGCTGCTGGCGGTCGATTCAGCAGATTACGCAGGCAATGCCGGACGAACCGCCCCGGAAACCGGAAGCGGGCTTACCCAGGCACGGGTGGCATGGATCGAATCCATGCTGGGGCTCGCGCTGAGCCGGCAGAAAGCCGTGATCGTCATGATGCATCACGGCGTGGTCGAGCATTTCGCCAGCCAGGCCAGGTACTTCTCCCGCTACCTCGTCAGAGACTGGGAAAAGGCCGCCGATATGCTCGCGTCCTACGGCGTGCGGGTTGTCTTTACCGGCCATTTCCACGCCCAGGACATCGCCCTTCGCCAGTCCGCGAGCGGACGCGCGATCTTCGACGTCGAAACCGGATCCCTCGTCACCTTTCCGGATCCCGTGCGCTTGGTGGCGATCGATGCGGAGACGCAGCGGATGAAGATCGAATCCTCTTTCGTCATGGATCTCCCGTCCTTCTCGACTCGCGGGGTGGATTTCTGGCAGTACTCGAGGGATTTCACGCACGAAGGCACAAGGCGAATCGCGGCGAAGGCGATGAGATCCTACGGGATTTCGAGCGAGGAGGCATCGACAATCGCCGCACAGGTGGCTGACGCGTTTGTCGCACATTTCCGGGGCGACGAGCATTTCACTGGCACGGAAATGCTCGGGACCCGGGGCCTGAGCCCCCTCGCCGGCCTCGTCGTGGGCATGCGCAGGGACCTGATCACGAGCCTGTGGAACGATCCGGAGCCGCCGGACAACGACCTCGTGATCGACCTCGCGGCAGGAACGTGGGAGAACGGGAGCTGAACCCGACTGGCCGGGACCTCGCCCGGCCTCTGCCATGCGCCCGCCTACGCCCCGGTCCGGGCGAGCTCCTCCAGCGCCCCTTTCGCGTTCGGCACCGTTTCCTCGGGCTTCACCTTGTACCAGGCGCGCTGGACCTTTCCTTTCTCATCGATGAGGAATGACGATCGGATGATGCCCTTGTACGTCTTTCCGTAGTTGGTCTTGTCGCCCCAGACGCCGTAGGCTTCCGCGACGCGGTGATCGGTGTCCGCGAGGAGCGGGAATCCAAGGGAGAACTTCACGTCGAACTTCTTCTGGTCCTCGGGCGTGTCGGGGCTGAGTCCGAGCACGTCCACGTTCAGTTTTTTCATGTCCTGCCGGGCATCGCGCACGGCGCAGGACTGCGTCGTGCATCCGGGGGTGTCCGCCTTGGGATAGAAATACAGAAGGACCTTGCGCCCCTTGAAGTCCGAGAGCTTCACGGTGTTTCCATTCTGGTCAGAGAGTGAAAAGCCGGGCGCCGACTGGCCCGGGGTAAGCGTCGCATCCATCATATGCCTCCTCGATCAAGGTACGAACCATGGAGGGTCGGAGTCAAACGCGGAACCGGAGTCAGGCGCGTGCCCTGGCGACCAGCTTGCCGAGTGCTCGCCCCGCGGACTATACTGCCGCACGATGCAGCCCGGACAGTGCAGCGCCGTTCTCTACAACGCCGACTGCCGGCGCATGCCGGAGCTCGCGGCCGGAAGCATCGACCTCGTGGTCACCTCTCCCCCGTACTGGCAGATCAAGGACTACGGGTCCCCCGGGCAGATCGGGTTCGGACAGAGCCTTCATGAGTACCTCCGTGACCTGACGCGGGTCTGGACGGAGTGCATCCGGGTGCTCCGCGAGGGGGGACGGCTGTGCGTGAACATCGGCGACCAGTTCGCACGGGCGAGCGTGTTCGGACGCTACCGCGTGATCCCCCTCCACGCGGAAATCATCTGCCAGTGCGCCGAGGCGGGATTCGATTCGATGGGATCCATCATCTGGCGGAAGAAAACCACGGTGAACACCACGGGTGGCGCCGTGGTGATGGGCTCCTACCCCTACCCGCCAAACGGCGTCGTCGAAATCGACTTCGAGTACATCCTCCTCTTCAAAAAACCGGGGAAAGCCCGCGCGCCTTCCCGGGAGATCAAGGAGCAGTCCGCGCTCACCAGGGAGGAGTGGAAGTCCTGGTTCTCCGGACACTGGGATGTGGGCGGAGCCCGCAAGGACGGGCATGACGCGCCATTTCCGCAGGAGATCCCCCGGCGGCTCATCAGGATGTTCAGCTTCTGCGGCGACACGGTCCTCGATCCCTTCATGGGGCGGGGAACCACGGCGAAGGCCGCGCTCGAGCTGGGGAGGAACGCCGTGGGTTACGAGATCCGCGGTGACTACCTGTTGAACGCGGGCAGCCAACACCGAGGTCTGTTCGACGGGACCCTCACGGTCGTCGTCCCGGACAGGAGTCGATGGCCGGCTTCGGCGAGCTCCGAGACCGCCTCGCGGGAGCCGCGCATCCCCGACATGGCTCCTGCCGCGTCCGCGGCGGGCATGAAGCCCCTGCCGCCGCTGCATACGGTCACCGCGATCAGGTCCGACTGCAGCCTCGTTCTGGAGTCCGGCACGACGGTGTCCTTCCTCGGGCTGGAGATCCTGGACCGCGCGGCGGCGATCGCCTACTTGTCGGCACGCGTGCTGAAAAAAAAAGTCTTCCTGAGGGATGAGTGCGCGGGTGAAGGCTCCGCGCTGATGGCACGGATCATTCTCAAAAACAGAATCTCGATCAACGCACAGCTCGTGAAATCGGGGGCCGCCCGGGCCGTCGGACCGTCGGGAAGGTAAGGGCATGGTGCACAAGATCGGGGGCAAGGTCCCGGAGGTCGACAAGGCGCTGTTCGTTGCGTGGAACGCGGAAGTGGCCGGAAGCGTCACGCTGGCCGCTGAGACGAGCATCTGGTTCAGTGCCACCCTGCGCGGTGATATCGAGTACATCAAAGTGGGACGGGGTTCCAACGTGCAGGACGGGGCGACACTGCACACAGATTTCGGTCTTCCCTGCGTCGTGGGCGAAGGCGTCACCATCGGCCACCGGGCGATCCTTCACGGCTGCACGGTCGGAGACGACTGTCTCATCGGGATGGGGGCCGTCGTGCTCAGCGGCGCGGTGATCGGCAGGGAGAGCATCGTGGGTGCCGCAGCCCTGGTGACGGAAGGGATGAGCTTTCCCCCCCGGTCCCTGATCATCGGCATCCCCGCGAAAGCGGTCCGGACCCTCGACGATGAGGCGATCCGGAAAGTCAGGGAGAACGGCAGGGTCTACGTCCGCCTCGCCGCCGAGGCGGGACGCGCCTACGCGGAGCTGCCGGGATAGTCTCTGGCATCGAGAAGCATTGGCCACTCGAGTTCGAACATCGGCGTGAGGGCTCCGGTGCCGATCATCGCCCGCACCTCGTCGAGGGTGAAATGCCGTCCCTCGGCGATTTCACCGGGGTCCGCATGTATCAGCTGGGAGGATTCCAGCATGAAGCACTCGGCGAACTCTGATTCGAAGGTGCCCTCGCTCAGGTAGGAATACAGGAAAGAAGCCCCCGAGGCGTCGATGCCCAGCTCCTCGCGGGCCTCCCGGAGAAGCGCGTCCGTCACCTTCTCCCCTGCGCCGACGTGGCCGCCGACCGAGGTGTCCCAGCGGCCGGGGTTGGTGTCCTTGCTCATCGACCTCTTCTGAAGAAACAGCCTTCCCCCGGGATCGAAAAGGTGGAGGTGCACGACCAGGTGGATGAGACGGGGGTTTCCATGGCACTCCTGCCGCGACGCCTCTCCGATCGGCCTTCCGTTCCTGTCCACGAGCTGGAACATCTCCATGGCGTTTCAGCAGGCGTGGGGTCTGCCCGGCACTTTCCTGCCCACGCAGTAGGATACGAACGAGTCCAGGGAGGTGATTGCCGAGCGGATGTCGGGGTAGACCGGAAGGCCGCCCTCTTCCAGGGCCGCCACGAAGTCCGCGTAGTGCCGCCCCGCGTTCACCGAGATCACGATGGGTTTGGCGTGCCGGCGGGAGATATCCACGAGGCCCGAGCTGTTGATGGCGTTCAGCTTCTCCACCGTGCGAGGGCCCAGCCGCGCCTGGGTGAGGCCTTTGAGCTCGTCGGCGCTCACGGTGGATTCGAACCCCGCGTTTACGACTCCGGCCACCCTGTTGCCCCGGGGCCTGCGCCCGGCGAGGAGAGAGAAGACGCGGATGCGCTCGTACAGCTCTTCGATCGTCTCCGCCATGACCACGCCGGCCTGCCGGCAGGCGGCCCGGAAAACCTCGTAATTGCCCGACATCGCCGCGGTGTGGGAGGCAGCTGATCGCGCGCCCGCCTCCGTGCGGCCTCCCTTGTAGGCGATGATCGGCTTGGGCGATTCCCGGGCGCACTCGAAGAGGGCGCGCCCCTCTCCCGCATCGAGCCCCTCGAGGTAGATCGCGATCACCTGGACGGCGGGGTCCCTGGAGAAATGCGCCAGGAGGTCGCCCACCTTGACGTCGAACTTGTTGCCGAAGCTCACCACCGACCTCAGGGGCCGGCACGCCTTGAGCTTGTCGATGAGGGTCACGGAAAGCGCGCCGCTCTGCGTGAGGAGCACCGCGTTTGCGGTTTCCGACGATCTCACCTCCAGCCTCTTTTCATTGATGAACAGCGTGTTCACCCCCGGTTTCCCGTCCACCGCCGCGTGATAGACTCCCATGCAGTTGGGCCCGATGATCCGGACGCCCGCAGGAGCGGACTCGCGCAGCTGGCGCGCGAACTCTGCATAAGGGAGGGAGGAAGGGACGCCGGGGATCAGGACCACGGCCCGGACTCCGGTGCCGGCCAGGGAGCGAAGGAAGGCGGGCGCGTTCAGCGCGGGGGCGGCGTAGACGGCGAGGTCGACCGGCCCCGGCAGGGAGGCGATGTCGCGGTACAGCGGGTATTCGCGTGACCCGAACCTCAGGGCTCCCTCCCGCGGATTCACGAGGTACAAGTCTTCGCGGTGCAATTCGTGGAGGAGCTCGGCGATGTCGCGCGCCATGCTGTACTTGGCGAGGTCGGCGGAGACGCCGACCACCGCCACTCCCCGCGGCCGGAAGAACGCGTCCAGGTTTCCGAGGTTCACCCTCGGGTTCCACTCCTCTGCGGGAGGAGCGGCGGCGAACTCGGCCAGACCGTCGAGGGCCACGAACCGCCCGTCCAGGGAGATCGCGAAGGGGTTCACCTCCAGGGCCTTGAACACCCAGCGCGGCCTCTCCGCCATGGGGGAGTATGCCAGGGAGAGAGCGCTGAACTCCGCCAGGGCGCGCGCCATCATCGACAGATACTCGGGATGCCCGATCTGCTCGAACTTGCGCCTGATGTGCAGTGAGCGCATCAGGGCATGGGCTTCGTCATACTCCATGGGCGGGAGAAAGATGTTGGCCGGATCATAGTTCTGCGCGAAAAACTCCGCATCATCGCCGCCCTTGCTCACGGTGAGCGCCGGGCCGAAAGCGGGATCCTCCCGGAAGCCGATGAGCACCTCGTTTCCCAGTGCCTGCGTATGGGGAACATGCTCGACCAGCAGGAAGCCCGCGATGGCGGGCCGCTCATCGGCGGCGAAGTGCGACTCCACCTCGTCCCGCATCCGCGCAAGCACGAACTGCACGTAGAGCGGATCTGTCGCGCTCACCACGCGCACGCCGCCCAGTTTCTGCTTGTGCGGCACGTCGGGCGAGACGATCTTCACCACGAGGGTGGAACCTATCTTCCGGAGCCCCGGCTCGTTCACCTCGCGGGGATCGCGGACGAAATGGAAGCGAGGCACGGTGAGCCCGACGCACGAGAGGATCCCGTACACCTCGTGCTCGTAGAGCGACGACCTTCCCTCGCGCTGCGCCCCTTCCAGGATCGCATCGATGCCGCAGACGGCTTCCCGGGTGAGAACAGACATTCCGGCTCCTCCTGCGGGGAGAGTATCACACTCGCGTACGCGCGGCCCAACCTTCGGCGGGGAAGCGGTCAGCGCCGCCTCTCCCGCACGACCCGCATGAGCCCGGTTGAAGACCAGCCCGACGCGTGGGGAACGCGATGGACGCTGCCGCCCCGGCCCTCCACCAGTCTTCTTCCCACAATGGCGGCACGCGAATACTCCGATCCCTTCACCAATATGTCCGGCCGCACCGCACGGAGAAGCTCCCGGGGGTCGCTCTGCCCGAATACTGCGCAGAAATCCACGCCGCGGACTCCCGCGACGACCTCGGCGCGCGCGAACTGGGGAACCGCGGGACGAGTCCGGCCCTTCAGCTGCCGCGCCGAATCGTCGCTGTTGATGCCCACCACCAGGGCCCCGCCCAGCGCGCGCGCCGACTGGATCAGGCGAGGTGGCCGACGTGGAAGAGATCGAAGACGCGTTCGTGAAGACCAGGCGCTTCCCCGCGTGTCGAAGCTGGACGCATCGCCTCTCGACAGTTTCGAAGTCGGTGAGCACCCGGGCCCGGGAGGCGGCCGCGTCCAGCCGGTTCAAGGTGCCCCGGACGCTCGCACCCGCGACGCCCGACAGGCAGCCGCGGAAGCCGGCCTTCACCTCGTCCGGCACCTGCCCGGCCTCGTCCCTCAGCAGGAGCCACGACGCAGACAGCTCCACGTCCAGGCCGGCGGCAAGGCGCTGCCATGCGGCGAAGGACCTGCCGAGCGGCGGCCGCGGCAGGGGCAGGACGCAATACTCGCGAAGCAGGAGCCCTTCCGGCGCACGGCTTCTCCCGGCGAGCAGGATGGCGCGCATCATTGGGAGAGCTTCGCCTCCGTGATGGAATCGAGGAAAAACGTCCGGGTGCTGTTCCTCAAGGTGCAGAAAGCGACAACCGCCACGTTTCCCCCGACGAGGGAAAACGAAAGCGGCTTGATCGTGCGGCTGGTGAGAGCGCCATCTCCCGACCGGTAGGAGATGTCGACCATCGTCCCGCTTTCAAGGGACTGCTGAAGGAGCCGCGCGGTCTGCGGCTGCCGGGGAGCATGCGCGCAGAAGTCGAGAGGCGCGCCGCTGAGCCGGATGAGGTCCTGGATCGAAAGCTCCGCGTCCTTCGCCAGCCTCTCGACGCAGGCCTGGAAGAGCTGCCGGCAGGCATGGGCATCCGCAAGGGCGCGGTGCGCTCCAGGCGTGACAAGTCGCAGGTCACGCGCGAGATTCCCCAGGCCGTAGCTGAACCTCCCCGGAAACGCATGCCGGGCGAGGCCCCGCGTGTCCAGCACCGGTCCCTCCGGAGCAGGCAGTCCCGCCGCTTCCGCCTCGACGCTCACGAATCCAACGTCGAACACGGCGTTGTGCGCCACGGGAGTCCCCCGGGCAAGCATGCAGAGGAAGTCCGGGAGCGCGTCTGCCGCGGGCGGCGCTTCTGCAAGCAGCTCGTCCGTGATGCCGGTGACACGGGACGCCGCGGGAGGCATGGGCATCTCAGGGTTGACCAGGCACGAGAAGGCGTCCAGGACCTCGTCACCCCGAAAGGAGACGGCGGCGAGCTCAACCACACGGTCCACCCCGGCGACGAGGCCCGTGGTTTCCACGTCGAAGGCGACGATGACCGGGTTACTGTTCACCCTTGAGCTTTTCCGGCGTGGCCTCGCCGAGCAGGAGCTTGCAGATGTTCTTGTAGCCCACCTTCCGGTGCTTCCTCAATAACACGGCGAATGCTTCGTAGGCCTCCGGGTGCGACGCCTTGAGCTCTTCCAGGCGGACGAGCACTTCTTTCAGGTCATCAAGCGAAGCGAGAGCAGGCATGCGTGCCTCCCTTCAGATCGTCGTAAATGAATCAACGGTCTTTTCGTCCAGACGCTTGACCACCTCGACGAGAAGGGTCACGGCATTGTCCATGTCGTCGAGGCTGAGCATCCCGACGTGAGAATGGATGTGCCGGGTCGGAATGGTGAGCACGATGGTGGGGCAGCCGGCGTTTGCGATGTGGATGGCGCCGCCGTCGGTGCCCCCGCCTTTCATCTGGGAGAGCTGGAAGGGGATCTTCCGCTCCTCCGCCGTGCGGATGAGCAGGTCCTTCAGCCCCTGGTTGGGGATCATCGAAGCGTCGTAGGTCAGGATCGCGGGCCCGAGGCCCATCTTCGTGGGTGCCTCGTGCGCCTCGATACCGGGGACGTCCCCGGCGATATCCACCTCCAGCGTGATGCATACGTCGGGCTGTACGACGTGGGCGGAGGTCCGCGCCCCGCGCAGGCCCACTTCCTCCTGGACGGTGGCCGCGCCGACCACCGTGTTGGGATGAACGATGCGTTCCTGCTTCAGGCGGCGCACCACCTCCGCGGCGACAAACGCGCCGGCCCGGTCGTCGAACGCCTTGCCGCAGGCGAGCCGGGCAGTTCCGGCGGGCTTCTCTTCACCGCCGCCTTCGGGTTTGCGGTACACGTTCTTTTCTATCGTATAGAACGGGGAGTCGGGCACCACGGGGTCACCGATGCGCACCCCCATGTCCTTCGCTTCCCTTTCATTGGAGCAGCCGATGTCGATGAACATCTTCTCCCGGGGAACGACCTTGGTTCTTTCCTCGGGAGGGAGAATGTGCGGCGGCTTGGCAGCGATGACACCGCGCACCATTCCCCGGGAGCCGCGGATCTTCACCCTCTGTCCGAGCAGGACCTGGTCGAACCAGCCGCCGATCGTGTTGAAGGTGAGAAACCCGTGGGCGTTGACCCCGGAAACGATGAACCCGACCTCGTCCACGTGGCCGGGCAGGAGGACCACCGGCCCTCCGGCTTTTCCCTTTGCGCTGAAATGCAGCGAGCCCAGCTTGTCGCCGCTGATCTCATCCGCAAAGGGCTGGACATAGCTCTTCACCAGCGACACCGGCTCTCTCTCGAAACCGGACGGACCGAAGCTCTCGCTCAGGCTTTTCAGGAAATCGAGTGCCTTCGCTTCCATGGGACGATCAGGATAAGGTTCGCTCCGAAGCCTTGTCAAGAAGAAGGAATGACGGTATGCCGTATCGGTGACCGAAAAGCTGTACTACGCCGATTCCGGCAGGCTCGAGTTCGACGCCGCGGTCATCCGCGCCTCGTCTCTTCCTGATGGCCGGTGCGAGGTCGTGCTGGACCGCACCTGCTTCTACCCGGGAGGCGGCGGGCAGCCCTGTGACCGGGGCACCCTGGACGGGGCGCGCGTGCTCGATGTGCGCGAGCAGGAGGGGGACATCGTGCACCTCGTTTCAGCCGCGCCCGGTCAGGCAAAGATCAGCGGCAGCGTGGATGCGGCGCACCGGCGCGATTTCATGGCCCAGCACACGGGCCAGCACATCTTCTCCCAGGCCCTCGCGCGCGCGGGAAGCCTCGAGACGGTCTCCGTGCACTTCGGGGACGATGACACCACCATCGAGCTCAAGGCGGACTCGGTCGATGACAGCATGCTTCGCGATGCGGAACAGATCGCCAACACCGTCATCCATGAAAACCGCCGCGTGATCCTCCACGAGATCGATCGCGCCGAGGTCTCGCGCTTTCCCCTGCGCCGCACCCCTCCCGACGAAGGCCGGCTCCGCATCGTCGAGGTCGATTCCTACGACTGGGCCGCCTGCAGCGGTGTACACGTCGCTTCAGCCGGAGAAGTTTTCCTCGTGAAGGCGGTGTCCCAGGAGCGGATCCGGGGCCGGGTGCGCATCCACCTCATGATCGGCGGCCGCGCCTACGAGGACTACGGTCGGAAAGTTGCCCTCTCCCAGGGGCTGAGCCGCGCCCTCACCTGCGGGGAGGATTCCGTCCTCGGACGAGTGCAGGACATGCTCGCCGCGGAGAAGGAAGCGGCCCGGGAGCTTCGAAGGCTTCGTGCCGCCCAGGCGGCCGCGGAGGCTGATGCGGCAGTGCCGGGGGCCCGGAGCATCGGGGGCGCCCTGCTCGTGCGCCGCGTGTTCGACGACTGCGGCCCCGAGTACCTGAAGGCGTTCGTGGAAAGGCTCGTCGCCTCCCCGGGCAGGATCGCCGTCGCGGCGGATCGCGGCACGGGCACGTTTCAGTGGCTCGTCGCACACTCCCTCGGTGACCGGGTCGAGCTCTCCGCCATCGTGGCGAAGCACTTCGGCGTTGCCGATGCGAAAGGCGGGGGCCGGGGAGCGCGCGTGCAGGGAGTCGGGGGCCGGCCCGAGGCCCTGGAGCTGTTCGTCGATGCGATCGAAGACGAGCTCACCCGGGCACTCGGGAAGGGAATGGCATGAAGCTGCATATCCGCTACAACTCCCCGGTGGTTCTCACCTTTGCGCTGCTGTGCGCCGTGGTCCTCCTCATCGACCAGCTGAGCGGCGGCACCTTCATCCGCGCCTATTTCCTCCTGCAGCCGGATTTCAACGCCGGTTCATTCCTCTCGTGGTTCCGGCTCGTCTCGTACGTCATCGGCCACCAGAGCTGGACCCACCTGGTCGGCAACTTCTCCTTCATCCTCCTGATCGGGCCCGTCCTGGAGGAGAAGTACGGCTCCCTCGCACTGCTCGCCATGATGATCGTCACCGCCCTGGCCACGGCCGTGCTGAACCTCCTCGTCGTGCGCACGGGGCTGTACGGGGCGAGCGGGATCGTGTTCATGCTCATCCTGCTCAGCTCGTTCACGAACATCCGACAGAACGAGATACCGATCACCTTCATCCTCATCGTTGCGTTGTACATGGTGAGAGAGTTCGTGAACGCCCTGCACCCCGACACCGTTTCCGAGCTCGCCCATATCTTCGGAGGGGTGATCGGAGGCGCCTTCGGATTCCTGTTCTCCAAGCCGGCCCCCGTGCCCGCCGCAGCGGCGGCTCCGGCTGTGCCGGCTGATCCGGCCCCGCCGGACAAAAAGGAGTAGCCCATGAGGTACATTGCGGGCATCGTCGTGGTCATCGCCCTTCTCGCACCCGCCGCGGCATCCGCGCAAGCCGAGGAGAAGGACGTCAGCGTGCCGATCTCCACTCTCGTGCTGTTCACAAGCGGGGTCGGCTACTTCCAACACGACGGGACGGTCGAAGGCAACGCGAAGATGGAGCTCACGTTCTCCGCGGGCCAGATAAACGACCTGCTGAAGAGCCTGGTCCTGCGCGATCTGGACGGCGGCACGATCTCCAGCGTCACCTATTCCTCGCGTGACCCGATCACCCGGACTCTGAAGAGCTTCTCCATCGACCTGACCTCCAACCCGACCCTCGCCAACCTGCTCGTCCAGACCCGGGGAGAAGCGATCGCGATCACGCTGGCGAGTGGAAACACCCTCGCGGGGACGATCATCAGCGTGGAGTCGCGCCAGGTCTCCACCGGCGCCAAGGGTGAGATCACAGGGGATTTTCTCACGATGAACACTGCCGCGGGGGTGTCAAGCATCGCCCTCATCGACATCCAGGGAATCAGGTTCGTGCGAAAAGAGGTGCAGGACGACCTTGCCCAGGCCCTCCAGGTGCTTTCCTCCTCCCATGGCATCGAGAAGAAGAAGGTCGTGCTGCACTTCACGGGAACGGGCAAGCGCCGCGTGCGCATCGGCTACATCCTCGAGTCACCGGTGTGGAAGACCAGCTACCGCCTGGTGCTCGGTGACGCTGCCTCGCACCTCCTCCAGGGCTGGGCCCTGGTGGAAAACACATCGGACACCGACTGGAGAAGCGTGGCCCTCACCCTCGTCTCGGGCCGGCCCATCACGTTCACCATGGACCTCTACCAGCCCCTGTACATCCAGAGGCCCGAGGTGCAGCTGGAGCTGTACCAGTCCCTGCTGCCGAAGACGAACCAGATGGCCATGGAGGAGCAGGCCTCAGCGGACGAATCGCTCGCGGAAGCCTCGGCTCCGGCCCCGGCCTCGCCGGCAGCGTCGGTGAAGGCGGCGGCCCCGCGTGAAATGCTGCAGCGCGCCTCGGGAGCCGGAGCAGCCCCCGGCGGTGACTTTTCCGTGTCACAGGGCGTGGCCGCCGGGGCCCGTGGCGGGCAGGTCGGAGAGCTGTTCCAATACGCGATCGACAAGCCGGTCACCCTGCCCCGGCAGCAGTCGGCGATGCTCCCGATCCTCAATCAGCAGGTGAACGGAGAGCGTTACTCCCTGTTCAACGAAGGGACCGACCCGAAGCACCCGCTGAACGCGGTGAAGCTGAAGAACTCCAGCGCCCTGCACCTCATGCAGGGGCCCATCACCGTCTTCGACTCGGGGACCTACGCGGGGGACGCGCAGATCACCGACCTCGCGCCGGGGGCGGAACAGCTGGTCACCTACGCCATGGACCTGGATACCGAGGTCCAGGCGGTGCCGGGAAGCTCTCCCGTCTCCCTGGTGTCGGTGCGGATCAGCAGGGGCATCTTCCTGTACACGAGCAAGGCCCAGCAGGAGAGGATCTACACGATCAAGAACAACGGCACGAAAAGCCGCACG
>JBEKXR010000002.1:0-31739 GCA_049511935.1 Spirochaetia bacterium
ATATCCTCATGTGTGTCTTTCTTATGCCCGTCTGGGGCATGAGCGCCCTGCTACGATTGGACTACCATCTGCGCACTCCGAAGTTGCTGCGGCTCTTCCGCTGCCCTCAGCAGAAGAAAGTCGTCGTTTCGGATACCACCATCGCACGAGTGCTGCGCTGGATTGATCCACAACAGTCCTCTGAGGCTCTCTTTGCTCCCTGCTCGCTGCTCAACGCCAAGGATCTGTTGCAACGTCGGCTCATGCCCAAAGGACCGTCCCGGCGTCTGGCTGTCTTCGATGGCTCGCAGATGGGTGATCACTACCTGGTGGCGGCCCTCCTGTGTGGGAAGATCAACTACCCCGTGCTCGTCCAACCCTGCAAAGGCCGAGGGCATGAGCTGAAGAGCACCCAGCAGTGGCTGCCTCTCCTGCATCAGCGCTTGGGTCCCGCCGCCCCTGAGCTGTGGTTGTTCGACGCGCTGTACTTCAACAGCTCCACCTTCACGACTGTGCGAAATCTTCACTCTCACCTGCTGATCAAGTACAGCCCCGATGAAGATGATGGGGATACCAAACTCTTTCGTGACGTGTTGGAAGATGCAAAGGCGCTGTTCGCAGTCGACTCTCCCGCCATAGACCCCGTCGAGCAGGAAAACGGCTTCGATTCTGCTCGGTGGTGCTCCTGGTCCATGAAAAAGACCAGCGCAGAGTTCGCCGGCTACCCGCTGACCATCTTCTTCCTCGTAGAGGACTATCCCAAAAGGAAGAAAAACGCTCATGTCGAAACATGGATCGTCACTACCGATCTCACGCTCGACTGCATGGAGGGGCGAGAATCGGCTCATCTGCGCTGGCACATCGAAAACAACGAGTTCAAACGCCTGTCCCACCTGGCAGGGACCAAGACACATTATTTCAAAGACCAGCGTCAATTCTTCGCTCTGCTTCGACTGTTCTGTCTTGCTTTGACCGTCTTCGACGCTTTCTTCTACATTCTACGCCAGACCCAGGATGCGATAAAGAGTCTCATGCAGGGCTGCAAGTTCACCTGGAAATCGGCGTTCTCTCAGTTGGGGTGGCTCGAAGAGGATGCCTTCGAGTATCTGGTAACCGCCGGCCGATAGCTGGCGGGGATCCTTTCGGATGTCGCCGTGACAACCCTCGCCTCCGGTGATGCCCAACCCGGGCTGCGCCACCTGCGTCTTCTGCTCTACGCACCCATCCCGTGGGCTATCGATGCCATCTCGGCCCTGCAACCTCCCCGGCTGCCACGCACCGATGGGGAATCTCTATCTAAACGGGCCTGCGGATTATCGCGGGGAAAGGAAGGCGGTCAAGGCGTCCCTTTGCCTGCGGTGCGCCTTCGACGACCATGAGAATCGGATTTTCCCCCGCCACCCATATGACTCATGCTGGGCTGACTGTATAATCGCTGCTATGACATCAAAGGAACGAATGCAGACAGCGCTCGCCCACGAGGAGCCGGACAGGGTCCCCCTGGACGTGTGGATCACCCCTGAGATCCGTGACTGCCTGATGGCGGAAACGGGGGCAAAGGACGCGTGGGAGATGAAGGTCGCGCTCGGGCACGATTGCCTGGTGGCCTTCGTCGGGCTGGTCGCATCGTTCTACCTTTCCGATGAACCCCGCTACGTCGACCCCTGGGGGATCACCTGGGCCCGCATGCCGTACGCCGACGGGAAGGGAAGCTACACGGAGATGGTCGAGCACCCCCTGGCGGGCGATGATTCCCTCCTCGACTCCTACCGCGCCCCCGACCCCGACGAGCCCCGCCAGTACGAGGAGCTCGCCATGCTCATCCGTCGATTCGGAAAGACACACAGCATCGTGGGCGGGGTCTCCTCCTCGGTGTTCGAGGGACCCTGGTACCTGCGCGGGATGGACCAGTTTCTGCAAGATATGCTCGTCAACAAAGACTACGCCCACAGGCTCATCGACATCGTGGCGGATTTCCACCTGAAGGCGGGCCTCAGGCTCGTGCGCATGGGGTGCGACATCCTCCTCGCCGGCGACGACGTCGGCACGCAGGACAGGATGCTCATCTCCCCCGAGCTCTTCCGGGAGTTCATCAAGCCCCGGTACGCAAAGCTTTTCGGCGAATACAAGAGTGCCAGCCCCGACCTGAAGATTGCCGTCCACATCTGCGGGTACATCGAGCCGATCATCGACGATCTCATCGAAGTCGGTGTGGACGTTCTCAACCCCGTGCAGCCTCTGGCCATGGACCCGGCCAGACTGAAAAAACGCTTCGGCAAAAGCCTGTCCTTCTGGGGCGCTGTGGACGATCAGAAGGTGCTGCCCTTCGGGAGTCCTGCCGACGTGGAGGCGGAGGTGCGGCTTCGAATCGCGCAGCTTGCCCCCGGGGGCGGCTACATCCTGTGCCCCTCGCACAACCTGCAGCCGACGACGCCGATGGAAAACGTCCGGGCGTTTTACCGGGCTGCCGAGAGATACCGCGACTACCCGTTGAAGGCGTAGCGGCGCCGGGGTCGAAAGGAGGGCGCATGGAGCGACGGATCGTGTATTTCGACAGGAATGGGAAAGAGAACACTGCCGAGACACTTCGCATCGCCCGGGAGCGGGCAGGGGAGCTCGCAATCCGGCACGTCCTCGTAGCCTCCACCCACGGAGGGACCGCCCTCCAGGCGGCCGATGTCTTTCAGGGCAGCGGCATCGAGGTGATTGCCGTCAGCATCTGCGCGGCTTTCTCCGACATGGGGTGGACGATGAGCGAAGCGGAGCGCGCAAAGCTCCAGGCACGCGGGATACGGGTACTCACCTCGGCGCACGCGCTGGGCGATGGGATTTCCGAGGGGTTCAACGGCGAAAACACGGTGGGCTCCGTCGTTGCCTATACGCTTCGCTGGTTCTCGCAGGGCATGAAGGTGGCTGTGGAGATCTCCCTCATGGCCGCTGAGGCGGGGCTTGTCGCTGCGGGGACGGAGCTCATTGCCATGGCAGGCACCAACGACGGGGCGGACACGGCGATCGTGATCGCACCCTCCTTTGCCCGAAAGGTCAAGGCGGTGAGCATCCGCGAGATCCTCTGCAAGCCGCGGATAGCCTAGGGCACGCAGAACCGCACCGGGCGCCCGGCCCGCGACCGGCTACAGCTGGCCTACACCTCCGATGTGAACCCGTCGATCTCCCAGCGGCTTCGCCTGTGACCCGTGTTGGCAGCCAACGCATCCTTGAAGCTTTGGCATGCCTTCGTCACATCAGCCTTGCCTTTCCAGGCGAGCCCAGCATGGTAATGGTTCTCGGCAAGGTCACCGCGCTTCTGCTCCAGTGTGCTTCGGGCTGCCTGGAGCAGCGCATCGAGCGCCGAGTCCGCCTCCGCTGCCCTGCCGAGCCGCCTCAACGCCATCGCCCTGTAGTAGCAGGAAGCATCAGTGACCGGGCGCGGCTCGTCTGCGGCGCGCGTCCATGAGTCCCGAGCGGCCACCTGGTCGCCGGCTTTCCGCTGCACGTCCCCGATCCTGCACCAGGCCTCAACGTTGGTCTTCCACCGGGACTCGCCGACGCCGATGTTCCTCGGGTAGCTCATCGCCTCGCGGAAGCTGGCGATGGCCTCGTCGTTCCTGCCCTGCTTCGCAAGCTGGATCCCCCTGCCGATCACGGCATCCACGTAGAGGTACCTGACTCCCTTGTAGATCTCCCAGGGGAAGAACCAGGTCTTCGCAATGATCTCCAGGGCCAGGTCGAACTCCCCCGCGTCGGCGTGACAGGCAGCCACCCGTTCGGCGATGAGGTCATTCGCCATGAGCCCTGGAGGAACGGCCTCGACGAGCTTCCTCCGGTCAGCTTCTCTGCCGCAGCTCTGGAGGATCTTGTCCAGCTCGAGGTAGAGCTTGTAGTCGTTCGGCGAGCACTCTATGGCCTTGCGGTATTCAGCGATCGATCGATCCGGGTCGCGCAGCACCTTCCAGTACGCCCGGCCGAGGTTGCGGCGCAGCACGGAGAAGCCGGACTCGCTCGAAAGCGCTTTCTCCCAGCAGGCGATCGCCTCCTCTGCCCGATCGCGCGCGCAGAGCAGGTTTCCCAGGTAGTAGGAGGCCCTGCCGTCGTTGGGCGAGCACTCGATCGCGCGGCGCAGCACGCGCTCCGATTCAAGCCGGTGGGGGAAGACATACTGCGGGCTCGCTTCCCCGCCCCTCGTGTAGTGGCTGGCCGCATCGGCCATGCCCAGTTTCTCCGCGTAGTAGCCAAGGTGGTAGTGGACGAGGGGATAAGGCGCGGGGCACAGCGACAGAAGGTCGAACGCCTCCCGGTACATGCCGAATCGCGCGTAGTCGCAGGCCAGCTCGAGGTAGGACTGCACCTCGCCGCGCAGGATTTCCTCCAACTCTGCCCGGGCTCTCGCGCCAGCGCCCCCAGTCTTGGATCCGCGGGCGAGGAAGAACGCCTCGGCCCGGGCCATGAAGTGGAGCGGGTCCCGCTTCAAGACCGAGGCGGCAAGCGCTCCCGCCTCCTTGCGCCGGCCCATCATGCGAAGCGCACTGGCAAGGAGAACACGGGCATCCTCGTGCCAGGGGTATTCATGGATGCATTTCTCCAGTTGCCCGATCGCCTCGGGGAGCTTGCCCTGGCCGAGGAGGATGCCGCCCAGGACGAACGATGCGCCCGGCCTGAAGGTTCTGTTGCGCATGAGGGCTTTCAAATGGTCGGAAGCCTCCTCGAAGCGCTCGCCCGCCAGGAGGCAAGCCGCCAGGGAGAACCGCGCCTCCTCGTTGTAGGGATTCTTCGCCAGGATGGCCTCAAGGCGTGAGGCCGCTTGTTCGCAATGGCCCTGACGCAGATCCATAACGGCAAGCGAGACGTGCGCAGGGGAGCAGTCGGCGTCGCGCTCAAGAGCCCACAGGTACTGCCGGCGGGCTTCGTCGTGCTCACCCAGCCTCTCGCGGTCCACCCCGGCAAGCCAGCATTCATCCGCGCTCGCACCGCCCGACCTGGGCTCGATGTGCGCGGGAAGGGTGAGCGGGATCTCCCGTTCACCCTTCCCGCTGCGGACGTAGCGCGCAAGGAGAGCGCCTTTCGCATCGAACACCTCGACGGCGATGTCGGCGGAATCTTCGTCAGCCCGCTTCAGCGCGATCTCCTCGACAAACGGCGAGCCAGGGGTGATGCCCGCGCGTTTCTCCCAAAGTGTTCTCGTTCCGACCGAGAGCGCGAGCCGTGCGTCGCGCCGCGCCGCGGTCGCGTGGACGCCAAGCCTGAGCACGTGAGGCTTGCCCGCGGGGCTGAGGGAAAGTGCGACTTCGCGGTTGGCGAAGCTTGGAGCACCGATGGCCGTGAAGGGGTACCAAACCTCCTTCCAGGACTCCTCCGTGTACGGCGGGAGGATGCCCCAGAGCCTCTGGGTGGCGAACCGGCCGCTCTGCATCTCGCAGTAGAACCCGTCATCGTCGGTGAGCCTTTTTTCCCATATCCCCCCGTCGTCGCTCGTGCCCCAGGTGAAGAACTTCAGGCCGCGCGACTCGGTGCGGTCCGCCACGTTGGCAAGCCCCCGCTGGAGATCGTGGCTGTACCACGCTCCGAAATCGTAGCGGTGGTTCAAGCTGAACATGTCCTGCGGTTCGGGATGGTTCTTGTCCCAGCTGATGTCGACGCCATTCTGCACGGGGAAGTCGAGGGTGGCGTTAAGGTCCGAGACCTTGCTGGCCGTAGTCTTGTACTCCGTCCCCTTGCCCACGGGGGCGGCTGAGTTCGCCCAGAACCAGTACCGGTTGGGAAGGAACGTTCGATTGTACAACCGCATCTCCGTCTCGAAGTACGCGGAGTCCCTGAACAAGGTGATGCCGACGCTCCACTTCATCCGGGAGACTCGCTCGATGTCGCCTACAAGGAGGGTGACGCTCCCGTCATCATTCTTGCGTATCGTGCAATCGATCGGGGAGGAGGTGGTCGCTGTGTGCCCATTGGGGAAGTTCCACTCGATTCCGCCGGCGAGGAAGGCGCCCCGGATACCGATGCGCGCATACTTGACCACGTGGTTGCGGTACAAGGCCTCGTGGCCACTTGCCTTGTCGTAGGCGAACAGAAGCCTTCCTCCCAACTCGGGAAGAACTCCGAGACGCAGGTATCGGTTTTCCAGGCAGAAGATTTTCCAGGGCTTGTCGGCCTTGTGGTTGGAGAGGTCTTCCTGGAGCGCATACGGATAGACGATCCGGCTTCCCGGGTGGATCGGGCCTCTCCGTCGAACAAGGAGAGGCGGGTTCGGGTCCTCGGGGCCCAGGGCGTAGGTCGGCATGACGATCGTGTCCTGCCATGCCTTGACGTCAGCTGTCTCCTTGCCCATAGGCGTTCCCCCTTGCTGGGGAGCATAGATGGATTCTACCGGGCGGTCAAGAAAAGGAAGGATACTCATGAGGCAATGCACAACCTTGACCACGCCATTGTCCGGGTATACGCTGGCAGCGGACCATGCGCAGGCGCATCCTCCTTGCCATCGGCGGCACGCTCCTCGTGATGCTCATCATCATCTCGCTGGCATCCAGCGCAATTGTCCGTGACAGCTACGGGGGACTCGAACGACGCTACATGGAGCGCGACGTGCAGCGCATCATGGGCGACATCTCGCGGCAGGAATCCTCCCTCGGTCGAATCGTCGAGGATTACGCCGCCTGGAGCGAGATGTATCAGTTCGTCCAGCATCCGTCCGCGGCGTTCGCAAAGACGAACTTCACGCCCGAAAATGCCTCAAACCTGAACCTCGAAGTCGTTCTCGTGCTGAACAAAGCGGGAACGGTCGTCTTCAGCCGTCATTTCGCGACGGGCACCACCAGGGCCGGGCTCCAGGACAGCCTCTCCGCGTGGATCGCCGCGCATCCGCGGGAGGTGCGATTCGCGGACAAGAGCGGCAAGGCCGAGGGGATGATTGGCCTGCCGCAGGGACTTCTCCTCATCGCCTCCCGCCCGATACTGGACGACCTTCGTGCCCTTCCCGTTGCCGGCACACTGGTCATGTGCAGGCTGTTCGACGCAGAGGCGGTGCGCCAGCTGGGAAGCAGGCTGCTGGTGACCGTTGCGGTCTATGCCCTCGAGGCATCCCCGGTTCCTGACTCGGTACGTCGTGCGCAGCCCCGGCTCACCCCGGAAAACCCCCTGTATATCGACACCACCCAGGCCAGGATGGCATCCGTCTACTCGCTGCTGCGGGACATGGAAGGGGCTCCCGTGGCCGTCGTGCAGGTGGATTCTCCGCGCGATATCAGGCAGCAGGGAGAACGGACGGTGCAGTTCTTCTTCATCTGGTTCTACTTCGTCGGCGCCTGTTTCTGCGGCGTCGTCCTCCTCACGATCGAGCGAACCGTGCTATCACGGCTTGTCCACCTCGGAAGGAGCGTGCTCGCAATCGGCACCGGCGGAGATCCCACGAGGCGCGTCGCCATCGCCGGCAAGGACCAGATCGCCTACATCGGCGCGGCGATCAACGGGATGCTCGACGCCCAGGCGAAGGCCACAGCGGAGCTGCGCGCCAGCGAACGGCGGATCGAAGCCTTTCTGGATGCCGTGCCGGACGCGATCTTCCGCGTTACCCGGGACGGCACGATTCTCGATGCCCGGTCCCCGCGGCAGCTCCCGCTCCTGGAGACGGCAAACGACCTCGTGGGCAAGGACGCCGAGATGATCCTCTCGCTGTACTCGTTCCTCTCCCCCGGGCTCTACGAAAAGTCCATCGCCGCGACGGAGGCCGCTCTGGATACCGGCGTGCCCCAGATGCTCGCATTCCACGTGGATGCGGAATCCGGTCGCCGTTACTACGAGGAGCGATTCGTGGCCGGCAGTGAGAAGGAAGTGATCGTCCTCGTGCGTGAGGTGACGGACCTCAAGCAGGCGGAGGAGGCGCGGCGGAAGGAAATCCTCCTGAAGGAAATCCATCACCGGGTGAAGAACAACCTGCAGGTCATATCGAGCCTTCTCGCCCTGCAGGCCGGCGCCACGAAAGACCCCCACACGCGGAGTCTCCTCCATGAGAGCCGCAACCGGGTGCACTCCATGGCCCTTATCCACGAGAAGCTTTACCTGTCCGCGGACGCGCACGGGGTCAGCTTCAACACGTACGTCAGGGACCTGGCCGCGCACCTGCGGCATTCCTATGCGGGCAACTCCGAGGCGGTGACGATGGAGATCGACGTGGAGGAGATCACGCTGGACATGGACGTCCTGGTCCCCTGCGGGCTCATCATCAACGAGCTCCTGTCGAACGCGTTGAAATACGCATATCCCGAGGGCCGGACCGGGACCATCAGGGTGAAAATGCGACGGGATGTCTCAGAGGCGCACCCGGAGACCGCGCAGATGCTGGTGCTCTCGGTGAGCGACGACGGCGTCGGGCTGCCCGCCGATGTGGATGTCAGCGCTCCCCGCTCACTGGGCCTGCGAATCGTGAACACTCTCGTGAGCCAGCTTCACGGCACTCTTGCCGTGGGCCCCGGACCCGGAACCTCCTTCACGCTCACGTTCCCGCGCGGCTGAAGGGCCGGCCTACACCTTCTCCAGCGCAAAAAGGGACACGTCGTCGTTGAATATCTCCGACCCGCGCCACTTCACGATCGCCTCGCGGAGGTTTCCCACCGCCTCGGAGAGCGGCTTGCCCCTGCCGTCTTTGATGGCATCCTCCAGCCGCCGCGCCCCGAAGCTCGCCCCCGAGGGATTCGCGCAGTCCATGAGGCCGTCGGAATACAGGAAGAGCCTGTCTCCTCTGTCGAGCACCATCTCTTCGGAGAAGATGTCCGCGCTCGGGAACAGGCCCACCGCGTAGCCTTCGATCCTCACCTGTTGCAAGGCTCCGTCAGCTTTCTGCAGCAGGGGAAAGGGATGGCCGGCGCGGACGAGCCTCAGCTTCCCGGTTGCCGGCTCGATCGTGGCGTAGGTCATCGTGAAATACGGGTTGGCGTCGTCGCGCAGGTAGAAGCGCGTGTTCAGTTTCTTCACGACATCCGCGGGCGGGAGCACCCGTACGACACCGGGCTCACGTGCCTTTTCCACCAGGATGCCGCCCGCGTCGGGGTGCGGGGAAAGGAACATGTGCAGGACCAGCGAGAAGAGGGAAGGGACGATTCCCTGCCCGACCACGTCCAGCGCGTAGAATGCCGCATGGGTGTCGTCCAGGCGGAAGAATCCCAGGGCGTCGCCTCCGCCGAGCGCCGTCGGCAGGAAAAGCCAATCGAAGCGGATGCCGGGGATCGACGTGTCCCGGGACGGCAGGAGGCGCCTCTGCACCACGGCGAGCTCCTCAAGCTGCCGCAGGACGACGTTCTGTATCCTCTCGCGCTCGCTGGTCTCGCGGAAGACGTACAGGATGCCGAAGAGCGTGCCCTCGGGGCTGCGAAGCGGCGAGGAGCTGAACTCCACCGGGATCTCCCGGTCGTCCCCGAGAACGAGGCGGCAGTTTGCCCGCAGGGTGCTCTTCCCCTCCAGGAACGGCTCAGTGACGGGGAACTGCACGGGCGCGCGGGTCTCGGCATCCACGAGCTGTACGCTCTCGGACATGCGGGTTTCCAGCACGTCCCGGTTTTTCATTCCCAGGAGGGACTCCGCCGAAGGATTGGCAAACTTCACGTAGCCCTTGGGGTCGCAGATGATGATCGCTTCCATCATGCTCGCGGCGACGGCGGACATCCACCACCCGTTCTCACGGATGCCGCGGGTGCGGCGGTGCTTCATGAGGGACATCTGCAGGATGGCGTGCAGGCTCTTCTCATCGAACGGCTTCAGCACGTATCCGTAGGGCTCGGTGAGCTGCGCCTGCTCGAGGGTCTCCGAATCGGAGAACGCGGTGAGGTAGACGATGGGGACATCGAGTCGCTGCCGGATCCGGTGCGCCGCCTCGATCCCGCTCACCCCGCCCCTGAGGTGGATGTCCATGAGCACGAGGTCCGGCTCGGTCTCCAGGAGCTTCGACACGGCCTCTTCCCCGGTCATCGCGATGACCGGTACCTCGTAGCCGAGCCCTCTCAGGGTTTCGGCGACCTGCATGGCCACCACACCCTCATCCTCGACCACCATGATCCTCGCTTTTGCCATGCTTGCCCCTCCCTATCGCCTGCAGAACTCGAGCGCCAGCCCGGCCAGCGTCACGATTCCCGGCTCCAGCGAACGGTCGTTGAAATCGAAGCCCGCCGAGTGAAGCGGCTGCCATTCCTCGCCCAGGCCGAGGCGCAGGAGCGCCCCGGGCACCTGCTCGAGGTAAAACGCGAAGTCCTCCGCGCCCATCGTGCGGGAATGGTCGACGAACCAGCTCGCGGGCCCCAGGTACGAGGTGACGACGTCCCGGGCGAGGTCCACGGCGGACTGGTGATTGACCAGCGGCACGTAGCCCTCCTCGTAGACCAGCTCCGCCGTGCACCCCGCCGCCGCGCAGGTTCCGTGCACCGTGCGCTGGATGCGTTCGCGCAGCATGCCCTGGAGCGAACGGTCGAAATAGCGCGTCGTGCCCTCCAGCAGGACCTCGTCGGGAATCACGTTGCTCGCCTTCCCTCCCTCGATGCGGCAGATCGAAAGCACGACGGAATCCTGGGGGTCAACGGAACGCGACACGATGGACTGCAGGCCAGTCACCACCTGGGCCGCGGTCAGCACAGGGTCTACCGCGCGATGCGGGAGCGCCCCGTGCCCTCCCCGTCCGCGCACGGTGATGCGGAAGGTGTCCGCCTCCGCCATTGCCGGGCCGGCAGCCGAGCTCAGGCAGCCCACCGGCACCCCGGGCCAGCCGTGCAGGGCGAAGGCTGCGGTGGGACGGGGGGCGATGTCAAGGAGACCTTTCTCAATGAGCGCCTTGCCGCCTGCCGCCTCTTCCTCGGCGGGCTGGAACACGAAACGAACGCTCCCGGCGAGCTGGCCGGAGAGGGCCTCCAGCACCTTCGCGGTACCGAGGAGGATCGCCATGTGCCCGTCGTGGCCGCACGAATGCGCGCAGCCGGGCCGTTCGGAGCTCCACGCCGCGCCCGAGCGTTCCTGCACGGGAAGCGCGTCGATGTCGGAGCGAAGGAGAATGCACGGACTGTCGGATCCGCCCCTCAGGAGCCCGATCGTGTCGGTCTGCAGCAGGGGCGGGAGTATCTGCAGGGCGCTGTCGGCAAGGAAAGCCCGGATCGCCGCGGAAGTCTCCCTCTCCTGGAAATGGGTCTCCGGGATGCGATGGAGGGAATGGCGCATCGATACGATCTCCGGAAGGACGTCGGCGACGCGCTGCCGGAGCTCCGCGTGCGGGACCATATCACCAATGTATCAGACAAAAGCGCCGGAGTCATGGTCGTCAGACTGAGAGGGGCCCAGATAAGACGAGCCGGAACCCTCTGGGCGGGCCCCGGCTCGATGAACGCAGAAGAGCTGTGAGGCGAGCTACATTTTGGGCGGGAATTTCTCAGGATCGATCACATACCAGACCTTTCCGACGTTCTGACCCGTCACGTCTCCGCGCATCTTGTCCTTCACCCAGTAGTACAGCGGGTACCCTTTATAGGTTGCCTGGGTCGTACCGTCGGACCTGCTGATGGTGCCGAAGTCCGACGCGTTCATCGCAGAGGGAACAACGAAAGAATCCGCCGTGAAGGCGGGCCATAACTTGATGCAGTCACCCGAGCAGGCGCTCATGTTCGCCTTGTCCTTGGTGAACCAGTACAGCGTGTTCCCGCTGCCGTCCACGAGGTAGTTACCCACCGCCTCGTTGGTCGCGATCATGACCGTGTACGAAGGCACCGTGAGCACGTACCAGACCTTGTGCACCCCCTCGCCGGTCATGTCTCCAGGCACCTTGTCCTGGGCCCAGTAGTACAGCGGCCATCCCTTGTAGGTCGTCTGCTTGCTCCCGTCCGTGCGGGTGATCGTGCCGAAATCGGATGCCGTGAGCGGATCGGACACCATCACCGACGCAGCGTAGAAGATGGGCCACGCCTCGGCGCATCCTCCATAGCATGCGCTCTGCCCGTTGGTGTCCAGGGTGAAATAGTACAGGGTCATCCCGCTGTCGTCGGTGAGATAGCTCACCCCATTGGGGCTTGTCTTGACTTGTATCGAGTTGGACTGTGCTGCCGTAAGGCTTGCCGAGGCAATGAGCACTAAGACTGAAAGTACCGCAATCGCCAAAAATCGATTCATTTATTCTCCTTTTCGCCATTCTGGCCTTCCAGCCATTGATACGGGGAATTTATGCAAGCGGATTCGAATAATCTACTATTTTGGTCAGGTATTCTGCTGGCCCGGGTGGACACCGCCGAACAGGTTCCTGGCGCCGAAGAGCCGGTGGTCGAGGGAGAGCGCCCGAGCAGGAAAGGCGAGCATGAGAAAGGTAGGGATTCCAAGCCCGAAGTCCCTGAGGATCGTGAGGGGGCCGACAGCCGCCTGCATGAGCGTTCCAAAGCAGCCGCAGTCCAGGCTGATGCCCCTTGACCAGGCGGATGCCTGGGCAGTGAGGAACACCGCAAACAGCACCGTCCCCACCAGCGCGGTGCCCCGAACAAAGAGACCCACGGCGAGATACAGCCCGAGCGCCAGTTCAAAAAAAGGCAATATGTAGGCGAATGGACCTGTCAGGGCGTCTGGAAGCATTCCATATTTCTGGACGAGCACCTGGAAGGTCTGGATCTGAGGGATCTTTACCGCCCCGGCAGTTATCCATACCGCCGCCGCGCCCAGGCGGACGGCAAGTCCGAGCCAGGCGACAGCCCTACTTTCCCGCAGCATCGCGCAGCTTCTGAAAAACCAGCATGTCTGGTTGTTCCCGGTCGTTTCTCCAGGCGACCCGGCCTTTGCCATCGAGGACGTAAAAGGTCGGATACAATGCCACACCGTATGCGCGGGTCACGGACCCTGCGCCGCCGGCCTGTTTATAGCTCCCCGCGGGGGAACCCGGGTCGAGGAGCGTCGGCCAGGGGATGTGGAAGAATCGGTCGAAGGCGTAGAGGCTGGCCGGGTCTTCACTGTCCGCATTCACCGAGAGCACCGCGAAATCGGTCTGCGGAAGTGACTCGTGCAGCCTCGTGAGGTGCTGGGCCTCTGCCTGGCAGTGCGGGCACCAGGTGGCGAAGAACTCCAGGAGGACCGTCCTCCCCCTGTAATCCGAGAGATGAATCTTCTCGCCGGTAGCCGTGGAGAGAATGAAATCCGGCGCGACGGCGCCGACCGGAAGTACGGACTTGCTTGGCGCCAGCAGCGGCGTGTCCGGCGGGAGGTTCTCCACCACGCCCACGTCAGCCGCCGTGGTCTGGCGGAAGCCCAGCGCATCGGCTGCCGCCGCCAGAGAGTCCGGCGCAGGAGTGCCCGGGGTGTCGGAAAAGGCAGGGGCCGTGGAGAAATCCACTTTCATCGATGGGGCAGGCGGCGCGCCTGGCCGTGCCGACACGATCACCGCAACCGCGATTCCTACGACCACGACACCGGCTGTCACGAGAAGCAGGGTACGTCTGATTGACATTCACAAGGAATATACACACGCGGGATCGGCGGAGTGAAACGTCCCAGCGCACCCGGGCGAACGGGACCTACTTCCTGATGTCCCCGTTGCCGCGGAGCACCCACTTGTAGGTCGTCAACTCCTTTAGGCCCATCGGGCCGCGCGCGTGCAGCTTGTCCGTGCTGATGCCCAATTCGGCACCCAGGCCGAAAATCCCCCCGTCGTTCAGCCGGGTGGACGCGTTCACGGTCACGACGGCCGAATCGACCAGGCTCACGAACTGCTCGATGTGACGTGCGTCGCTGGAGCAAATGCCGTCGGTGTGGCTGGAACCGTACTTCTCGATGTGCGCCGCCGCTTCCTCCAGCCCCTTCACCACCTTCACCGTGAGGATCAGGTCAAGGTACTCCTCGTACCATTCCTCCTCGGTTGCGAGCTTCGTTCCCGGCAGGATCGCGCGCACCCGCTCGTCCCCCCTGAACTCGACGTTCGGCATCTTCTGTCGCACCATGGGCAGGAACCGCGCGGCCACGGACTCCTCCACCAGCAGCTTTTCGAGCGCGTTGCATGTTCCCGGCCGCTGCACCTTGGAATTGGTCACGACCTCCGCGGCCATGGAGAGGTCCGCGGTTTCATCCACGTAGATATGGCAGACGCCCTTGTAGTGCTTGATCACCGGTACCGTGGCATTCTCGGTGACCCGGCGGATGAGCGCCTCCCTGCCCCGGGGGACGACGAGATCGATGAGCCCCGTCTGCTTCACAATGGAGTCAATGGCCTCGTGCTCCGTCCTTTCCACGTACTGCACCGCGTTTCCGTCCACTCCGACCCGGGCAAGCGCCTCGCGGATGCATTCCACGAGGACCTTGCTCGATTCCAGGGCCTCACTGCCGCCCCGAAGGATCGCCGCATTCCCCGACTTCAGGCAGAGGGCCGCTGCATCGACTGTCACGTTCGGCCGGGACTCGTAGATCATTGCGATGACGCCGATCGGCGTGCGCACCTTCTCGAGGACGAACCCCGCCGGGCGGCGTACACCGATGATCTCACCGACCGGGTCCTCCAGGGCGGCGATCTCCCGCAGGGACGCGATGATCTCGTCGATCCGCTTGTCCGTCAGCGTGAGCCTGTCCACCATGGCCGAAGAAAGTCCCGCCTTCGTTCCACGCTCGACGTCTTTCGCATTTGCCGCCCGGATCGCGGCCCTGCGCGCATCGATGGATTCTGCGATTGCCTTCAGAGCGGCGTTTTTCGCATCGGCGCTCAGGATCCGAAGACCGACCGACGCTTTTTTCGCTGCCCGGGCAAGCGTGACGATGTATCCATGCAGGTCGCTCATGTCGTGCCTCTTGCAACGATGACGAGGTTGTCACGGTGCACCACCTCGTCGAAATACGCCTCGGCTCCGAGCACATCGGGAATCTTTTTCGTGTTCATCCCCTTGATCTTCTCCAGCTCTTCGCTGGAGAAGTTGCTCAGGCCGCGCGCCACCTCGCGGCCCTCCTCGTCCAGGATCGAGACGACGCTGCCCATCGCGAAGGCGCCCCGGATGCCCTTCACACCGGCCGGGAGGAGAGACCTCCCCTGCTTGAGCAGAGCACGCTCGGCGCCCCGGTCCACGACGATCGCCCCGTCCGTGCGGGGATTGAACGCCATCCACTTCTTGCGGCCCTTCATGTGGCGCGCGGTGGGGACGAACCACGTGCCGATTTCCCGGCCCTCCAGAATCCCGCCCAGGTCCAGCCCTTCCCCGCGCGCGATCACCACGCCCACCCCGCTGCGCGTGGCAATATCGGCCGCCCGGATCTTCGACTCCATGCCCCCCGAGGAGAATGAGGAGCCCTTGCCTTCCGCGCCGGCAAGGAGCGTGTCGGTCACCTTCTCCACGGTTCGGAGCACGCGCGCCTCCGCGTGAGTCCTGGGGTTCATGTCGAAAACGCCGTCGGTATCGGTGAGCATCACGAGAAGGTCTGCATCCATCATGTTCGCGATGTGCGCGGAGATGATGTCGTTGTCCCCGAAGCGGATCTCGTCGAAGGAGACCGTGTCGTTCTCGTTCACGATCGGCACGGCGCCAAAGGACCACAGGGTGAAGATGGTGTTCCTGATGTTGAGGTAGCGGGCCCTTCCGCGGATGTCCTCGGAGGTGAGAAGGATCTGCGCCGTCTCCTTCTTCACGGCCTCGAACTCATGCTCGTACGCGTGCATGAGCCGGCTCTGTCCCACCGCCGCCGCCGCCTGGAGGAGGTCCAGCTCACGGGGCCGGGACTCCATACGGAGCCGGTTCAGGCCCAGCGCAATGGCCCCCGAGCTCACGATGATGAAGGAGCGGGAAGACGGCGGCTCCATGAGGGCGGCGATCTGGCGCACGAGGGAGCCGATCACCCCCGAAGAAAACGCATTGTCGGACTCTGTGGCCACGCGCGTGCCCACCTTGATGACGATGCGTCGCGCCTGGCGTAAGGACTCTCGCGCTGCGGTCATGGCTCTGGGAGGGCGAGTATAACACACTGCGGCGGCCGCGCCGGGTCAGGACCTCACCGCATCGAACATGGCCACGATATTCGCGGGAGGCACGCCGGCCAGGATATTGTGCACCTGCTGGAACACAAACCCCCCGTCCGGGGCCAGCGCGTCCACCTGGCGTCGCACGTGATCGCGCACCTCGGCGGGAGTGGCGGACCTGAGGATGCTCTGCGTGTCGCATCCGCCCCCCCACAGCACGATGTCCCTGCCGAAATCGCGCTTCAGCCCTTCTGCCTCCATACCCGAGGTGGAGATTTGAACCGGGTTCACCGCGTCGAGGCCGGCCTCGATGAGGTCGGGGAGGAGTGAGCGGATGCTTCCGCACGAGTGCAGCATCACGCGCAGCGCGGGCCTGCCCGGATCCCCTCCACGGCCGGCGGGGGCGAGCTCTTTGGCCGTCTGCCACATGAGCGCGTGCCGCGGCTTGAAGAGCGTTCGATACATCTGGGGAGAAATCTGCGGCCCGGTCTGCATGCCCAGGTCATCGCCAAAGAGGATGATGTCGATGGAATCGCCCACCGCGGCAAGGAACCGGCGGAGGTTCTCCAGGTGCAGCTCGACGGCCCTGTCCAGGAACGCCGCCGCACGGTCCGGCTCGCCCGCAAGGAGCAGGAAGAAATTGTCGTTGCGGTAGAGGAACTGGCCCGTTTCGAGAAGGTTGCCGCCGAAGAGCCCGATCACCGCGCGCTGCCCGGATGCGCGCAGTGACGCCGCGCCCTTCGCGAGGTGCCCCGGGCCATCCGCCCCTGCCCCCGCGGGTCCCGGGGGTGCCGCCGCGGCGCCGGACGTCCACATGCACTCCTCGAACGCCCGTGCCAGGCCGCCCAGGTCCTCGGTCTCGATGAAGGGGTAATTCACCTGCTCGAAGTACAGGGCGCCGTCCGGCATGCGGCCGAGCACGGTGCCGGCGGAGGACTTCATCACCCACTCGCCGCTCCCGCGCTCCAGCCTCACCCACGAGGGCATGAGGCACGGGCTGCCGTCCGGCAGGGTCCACTCCTGCCAGTCGCCGCTTTCATGGCTGAAGCCCCGACCCATCTCCACCGTGTCAACGCCGAAGCGCTGCAGGACGTCCTCGTCCACGATTGCCAGCTGCTGGATGGGATCGTACACCCGCACCGGCCGAGGGGGCAGGCCAAGGTGCGACCTGAGGCCCCGGTAGGCCAAGGCCGAGATACCCGAGGACCTGTGTCCCGAGAAGTCAATCGGCACCGTGTCCGGCTGCCTGTGCGCAAACGCGTGGTACACCCTCTCCCGAGACGTCATCCCCTTCCTCCTCACAGCTGCCTGCACGACGCGCGCCGCACCAGCTGTTCCTTGACTTTCAGCACGTGCACGTCGGAGTCGGTATTGCGCATCCGGTCGAACATGAGGTTCGCCGCGATCTTGCCCAGGAGAGTCGTGTCGATCCGCATCGTCGTGATCTGCGGCATGAGTGGAAGGCTGTAGTCCAGCACGTCCCCCGGTGCCACCAGTGACACGTCCCGCGGCACCGAGAGCCCCATCCGGCCCAGCGCGTCGATCACGTACAGGCCGAGATAGTCGTCGTGAGCGAATACTGCCGTCGGCCTCTCCGACCGCGTGAACAGGGCGGCGAGCCTCTTCTCCAGCTTTTTCCCGTCCATGAACGGAACCGTAATGCGCCTTTCGGGAGGAAAACCTATGCGGTGCTCCTCAAGCGCCTTGCGGAATCCGATGAATCTGTCGGCCACGACGTTCGGCGATTCCGGCCGCGCATACTCCACGAATACCAGCGAGCGGTGGCCGAGAGCCAGGAGGGAAAGCGTCCCCTCGTAGGCCCCCTGGAAATCGTCCACGCACACGGAGTGGAACCGGGCCTGGAAGCCGCTGTTGTTGATCACGACCAGCTGGATCCCGCGCGCCCGCAGCTCGGCGAACACCGCCCCATCGGACATCTGCAGCGCGAACACCGCTCCCACGCCCGAGTCCACGACGTGCCGAACGACCTTTTCGGAATCGGCCCGGGTGCTCGCCGGAATCAGCACCGGCAGGTGCCCCCTCTGCCGCATCAAGCGCTCCAGCTCCAGGATGGTGGGCCGTATGAAGTTCCACTCGTACTGCCGATCCTCCGCGTGAAGGATACCCAGGGTGTCCGGTGCGGCGGCCGGGGCATGGGTCGTCCGCCTCGCGCGATAGCCGAGCAGCTGCGCGGTGTCGCGCACCCTGCTGCGAACCTCGTCTGAAATCCTCCCCTTGCCGGAGAGGGCCAGGGACGCAGTGGCCACGGACACCTTCGCCTTTTTCGCGATGTCCTTCAGTCGTGCGTGAGACACGGCGCTCACTTTCCTGCTAAAATTTAATCATATTTAACCTCATGGCGCTCATCCTGTCAAGTGAATTATTGCGTCCAGCGCCGCAACGCGCCCCGACGTGGTGCTTAAAAAATGGTAAAAAAATATAAACTTGACAGCAGGGCACCGTTCGGGTAAAAATACGTTAAGCAGTTTCATCCGAGGGGACGTCACCGGCGAGGGGACGAATGCGCCCTGTCCCTGGATCGATGCCCGGCAATGTCCCCGCACTCGCTCACCAGGGGTGTGCGGCGCAAACCGCGCGGGCGCGGGGCCGCCACCCTTGAGATATTTTTCTTTTCAAGGAGGATTCTATGCGGAGATTGAAGGGCCTCATGCCGTGCATTCTCGCCGGCGCGCTCCTTCTCATGGGCATGAGCGTTGCCGCGGCAGCGCCGAGCCTCGTGCTGATGCACGACAAGGGGGGAAACCCGAACTACGTGCCGTTCTTCGAGGACCTGGGCAAACAAGCCCAGGCCGCGATCGGCGTCGGGTTCACCCAGTCACCGTACCCGACCACCGACGTCTTCCAGGCAGCCGTTCGCGCGGCGCTGCCCACCTCCAAGGCGCCGGACCTCTTCACCTGGTGGTCTACCTACCGGATGAAGGACCTCATCGACAACGGGCTCGTGGCGGATCTCACGGACCTCTGGGACGCGCACAAGGCGGAGTACCCCCAGGGCCTGCGGGACGCGTTCACCTTCAACGGGAAGGTGTACGGCATGGCCGACGTCGTGGAGTACTGGGGCGTCTGGTACAACAAGGACGTCTTCGCGAAGTACAACCTGAAGGTCCCCACCACCTGGGCCGAGTTCCTGAAGGTCTGCGACACCCTGAAGAAGAACAACGTCACCCCGCTGCTGGAGTCCGTCCAGCAGCGCTGGCCGACGTTCATCCTCTTCGAGGAAATGGTCGCCCGGCAGGATCCCCAGCTGTACGTCGATCTCTGCGAAGGAAAGGTCAAGTATTCCGATCCGCGTGTGAAGAAGGCATTCTCCGTGTGGGCGGACCTCATCGCGAAGGGCTACTTCACCGATGCCTCCACCGACCTGTTCGCCGACGGGCCGCGCCTCTTCAACGCGGGCCAGGTGGCCATGATCCCCTGCGGGTCCTGGTACCTCTCTGTTCTGACGGGCGGCGGCGTGTCCATCGACAAGGCCGACATCTTCGTGATGCCGCCTGTGAACGCCTCCGCGGGCAAGGTGGTCATCATGGAGGCCAGCCCGATCGTCATCTCGGCCAAGGCGCCGAACCTGGCGGCGGCGAAGAAGGTCGTGGACTGGTGGATGGGCCCCACGGGCAACGCGGCGTTCGCGAAGATGCTCAACCAGTACCCGGCGAACGCGAAGGCCGACTCGAGCTTCCTGCCAGCCAGCAAGGTAAACTTCGCAAAGACCATCAAGAACGGCTATCGCGTGATCAACCGCTACTGGGAGGCGACTCCCACCGCGATCTGCGAGGCCGCGGTCGACGAGTTCGCCAAGTTCATGCTCAACCCCTCTTCCCTGGACACTGTCCTCAGTGATCTGGACAAGATCTCGGACAGCTACTGGGCAGGGGCAAAGAAGTAGGTTTCCCGACGCACTCCTGAGAGGGACGCTTCGCACGGCGTCCCTCTCCCTCTTTTCCGGAGGATTTTCCTGAAAGCACGGGACACGATCGTCAGCTACGCGTTCATTCTCCCCGCCTTTGCGCTGGTGGTGGTCCTCCTCGTGCTCCCCATGATGCAGAACCTGTACTACAGCTTCTTCAAGTGGGACGGCATCAGCGCACCGATCTTCAACGGGCTGAAGAATTACTGGGTGATGGTGAACGACCCGATCATCGGTACCTCTTTTCTGAACACGATAATCTGGGTGGTATTCACACTTGTGTTCCCCGCCCTCGGCGGCCTCGTGGTGGCGGTGTTCGTCACCGGCCTGCGGGGCGAGAACTTCTTCAAAAGCATTTTCTTCATCCCCCTCACTATCTCCTTCGTCGCCACTGGCATCATCTGGACCTACATGCTGGGCAAGCAGCTCGGTGTACTGAACGGAGTTCTCGCGCTCCTCGGCATTCCCCTGAAGCCTTCGTACCTCACGAGCGTTCCACTGAACACCTTCTCCATGATCTTCGCATGGACCTGGCAGCAGCTTGGAACGAACATGGTGATGTTCCTCATGGGCCTGGGTACCATCCCCCGCGACCCCATCGAGGCGTGCATCATCGACGGGGCGAACAAGTGGCAGACCTTCGTGCACGTGAAGTTCCCCATGCTCCGTCCCATCACCACGGTGGTCATCACCATGGCCATGGTGAACTCCTTCAAGGTGTTCGACATCATCTACGTCATGACTCGGGGCGGGCCGTACTCCTCGTCGGAAACCCTCGCCATCTCGATGTTCCGTGAGACTTTCACCCTGTTCCACATGGGATACGGCGCGGCGATCTCGGTGGTCCTGTCCCTGATCGTCATCCTGATATCCGCCGCGTACATCAGGCGCATGACCAAGCGCGACATGCTCTATTATTGAAAGAGGCGATGCAGGCATGACACGCTGGCTCAGAAAAGCTCCCGTCTACGCCGTGCTGGTGCTTCTCACCGCCATGTGGTTGCTCCCCGTTGCAAGCTCGTTCCTCGTCTCCTTCAAGAGCTCCGAGGATTTCGTGTCCCAGACCTTCTACCAGCTTCCCACGCAGATCTATTTCTTCAAGAACCTCGCCACCGTCATCGCCCAGTACCGGCTCCTGGACAACCTCGGCAATTCCCTCATGTATTCCGCGCTGGGCACACTGGTGGTGGTCGTCGCGGCCTCCCTGGCAGGCTTCAGCATCGTGCGCCTCCGCCCGAAGTTCAATTTCGCCTTGTTCCTGATCATCTACAGCGGCACGCTGTTTCCGTTCCAGATGTACCTCATCCCCGTCTACCGGCTCTTCAATACGCTGAACCTCTACGACACGCGCACGGGAATGGTGCTGATCTATTCCGCCATCTGCATCCCGTTCAGCCTGTTCGTCTATCGCGGTTTCTACACCACCATCCCGCGTGAAATCGAGGAAGCGGCGAAGCTCGACGGGTGCGGCCCGGCACGCTCCTTCTTCTCGGTATTTCTCCCGCAGTCTCTTGCGCCCACCGCGGTGGTGGCGCTGTTTCAGGCCACGTGGATCTGGAACGACCTTCTGTTCGGCATGGTTCTCTCACGTGCCCAGAGCGTGCGGCCCATCATGGTGGCCGTGGCGACGATGACCGGCTACGGCGGCGGGAACATCCCCTGGATCATGACCGCGGTCATCTTCACCTCGATTCCCACGATCCTGCTGTTCGTTGCGCTTCGAAAATTCTTCATCCAGGGGATGGTGCTCTCCATCACTTCCTGATTATACTCTGCCGCGATGTCCCCCGCAGCTTTGGACGCTCTCGGACTGGCCGCCTCATACGCGTTCGTGTTCGGCTTCATCGGTGGTGCAACACTTCTCATGCGCCGGAAGTCTTTCCGCGCCCCTGCCGCGCGAAAGATCATTCACATCGGCGTGGCGCACTGGTGGCTCATCGCCATGGCAACGATGAGCGATCCCTGGGTGGCGTCCGTCGGCCCGGCGACTTTCATCGTGATCAATGCGCTCGCCCTGCGGTTCCGATTCCTGCCCGCCATGGACGCGGGCGCGGAGCGTCGCAACCTTGGCACGGTGTACTTTCCGATTTCCCTGCTCGTGCTCGTGAACCTTTGCTGGCGCGGAGTCATGCCCCCCTGGGTCGGAGGGATTGCCGTGCTCGTACTCGGGTGGGGTGACGGACTGGCCGCGCTTGTGGGTGAAGGAAACGGAGCCCCCGGTGTCCGCATCTGGGGAGGCCGGAAAAGCGCGGCGGGAACGCTCCTCATGATCGCCGCCTCCTTCGCCGTGACGCTCGTCTTCACCCTGATCTTCAACACTCGATACGGCGCGCTCCTGCCTGCGATCGGCGTGTCCACGGTCATCGCCGCGGCCGCCACCGTGGTCGAGCTGTTCACTCCACTGGGGATCGACAATCTCACCGTGCCGCTGGCAGTGGCTGCGCTGTACGCGGGAGTGTTCGTGTGACGCTTCCGGTCCTGATTGGAATCGGGCTTGTCCTGAACGCCGCGGCAGCCTTGGTTGTCCTGTGGCGCGGATCACTCGACCCGGGAGGGGCCGCCGCTGGTGTCATCGTCGGGACCCTGATCTTCGTCTGCGGCGGCCCCCTTTTCTGGTTCGTCCTCATGGCATTCTTCGTTTCCTCCACCGCACTGGGCTACATGGGACGAAACAAAAAAGAACCCCTGAAGAAGATCCACCAGAAGCGCGGCAGGCGGGACATGTTCCAGGTCTTGGCGAACGGAGGAGTCGGGGCGCTCTGCGCGCTGTTTTACAAATTGACCGGCAACCCTGCGTGGGCGATCGGATTCGCCGTGTCCTTCGCCTCCTCGAATTCGGACACATGGGCGAGCGAGCTGGGCGTGCTTTCACGTCGACAGCCGGTCTCCCTGCTCACATTTCGGCCCGTTCTGCGTGGAGTGTCCGGAGGCGTGAGCATCCTGGGAACCGCGATGGCTCTTGCAGGGGCGCTTTTCATCGCCCTCGTGTTTGCTCTGGAAAACTTTTCTCTGGGAGTCGTGCCAAACGGGTTCCTCCGGATCACGGTTTTTGTAGCTGCGGGAGGGTTCGTCGGGTCGCTGCTGGACAGCTTCCTCGGAGCCACGATCCAGGCCCAGTACGAGGTCCGAGTAGGCGGCCAGGAAAGTGAGCAAGCACCCATGATGGCGCCCGCCCTCACCGAGCTGAGGGCTGATGCCTGTGGACGCCCGAACAGACTCGCGCGCGGCCTCTCTTTCGTCAATAATGACCTCGTGAACTTCGCCAGCTGCGCGCTGGCAACTTTGCTCGGGGTTCTGCTCGCTCCCCTTGTTCTCTAACGTCCTGCTTTTTCCGCTGCGGCAACCTCGGACGAACGGGAGCTTGTACTGGTCCCTGATTCGACGGATGAGGTCGAGGACGAACTTGCTCTCTTGAATACCGTGAACTTCCCCGTGCCATTGGGTCCGATGATGCCGAGGATCTCGCCTGGCTTCGCGCGAAGCCCGTAGCCTTCGAATGCTGCCCCTTGATAAGAGTGCACAATGCTCAAAGCCTGCTCGATTCAGGCCTCACCGACTGTGTGATTGCTATTCAGTGTATAGCAGAACGTGACTGGAGTGTAACGAAAGAGGCCTTCCTTGGATGGCCTGGAGTCCAGGAGGCGGCGCGATTTCCCGTGTGAGCGTGCCGCGACTGCCCGATCGGTATAGCGCCGCAATAGAGGATGTACTCAAAAACTGAGTACATCCTCCAATAGTGAGCCCTGCCTTTTGCTTGGCTATCGGCACGCGCAAGCAGCAAGCGAATCCATGCCGTACTCAAAGGTGAAAGACAAGTCAGGTGTCCCTGCGTGCAATTGTAAAGACCAACCGTGTCTGGATCCAGATCAGGGGAGTCATTCCGGGAGCCCTGCTTGACGTCCTTCGACAAGAGTATGGCCGGCGGCTGATAGTGCGGTGCGAATGGGGGGAGCAAAAGCTCGACATCCTCAACGCTCCCGTCTACGAACAGGAGCCCAAAGAGATGAATCCGGGCGCTTATCTCAAGTTCTTCCGTCAGGTCAAGGAGCTCAGCCAAGTCGAACTGGGACGGAAGCTCGGAGGGATGTCCCGCCAGAATGTGTGCGACATGGAGAACGGCCGGCGGCCCATTAGCAGGATGATGGCCCTCAGGCTCTCCAGATTATTCGAAGTGTCACCGGACAAGTTCGTTGGGCAAGGCAGGGAGTCCATGGATCCAGAGAGTATCCGGTGCGTCCACCCGATGCAGGGAACACCAGTGTGCAGACCTCAAAGCAGTGGGAGCTTCACACTGGATACAACTTGGAGTACCATCCTCTCGATGCCAAAGAGACTCTGCTCAATTAAAGATCGGATGAAAAATGGTCGCAATACACCAACGAACACCAGGAGGGACTCATGAAAGGGGTTCGATTCATTGTTGATTATGACGGTCAGAAAACTGATGTCGTCATCAACCTCAAAGCCAACCCTGAGCTTTGGGAAGACTTTTTTGACCGGTCTCTCGCGCGGAAACATGAGCGAGAGCCGCGGGAATCTTTGGACATCGGGAAGCGCACGCTGGCAGCCCGCAACAAACGGCGAGCAGATGCATGAGTATTCAATCACCTTCGCGCGGTCAGCTCGTAATGAGCTTCAGCTCGCGCCCCGAAGTAGTACTGCCCTTCACGACTTAAGCCGATTTTGAGAAAAGAATTACTGAACCCCCAGAAACTGCCCCCACTGACAGTCGCCCCGCTGGGCGAGCGGAGGGCTCTCCCAGGAGCCCCGCCAGGGGCGACCCCAGGGAGAACTCAAGCCCGTAGCCGCTTGCCTGCACGGGTGGTTGCGGAATTGATCCTCGCCTTTCGAGCTACGAAAGAACGGACTCCTCCACTGTCCAGACTCGGTCGCCTCTAGTTACAGCTTGTCGGGTAATTCCTAGCCTTTCGGGGCTCGCCGCGCGCGAGCACGCTCAGCTGGCGTCTTGCGCACTGGAGGCGGTAGTTCCTTGAGGAGCCGATCGGTGGCGAGCAACGACAGGCGCTCCATTTCAGCGATAATTCTTTCCATTTCACGGCCCGTGGCAATCCAGCCGGCCAGAAGGTCGGCTTGTTCGGGGGTCAGGCGGACGGTCACGGTTTTCCCATCAACCTTGCGGGTCCACTGGTAGTAGGGCCCGTGGAGGCGAGGCGGGGAACCCTGACAGGCGCAGCCTGGTTTGCCGCAGGGCATAAAGCGTTTCAGCAAGGTGCCACGGCGAAAGTAGCCGACTTGGCTGAGGGCGCGCTGGAGCGCTTGGTAGTCTTGCTGAAGATCAGTTTTCATAGGGATGGATGTTGACAGAAAAATATCTACAGTTATAATACTGTTAGTTATGCCTTCCGTCAAGCCCCGACGCCGCTTCGGTGTCTCTCAGCTCCGCGCTCCGATGATTTTTTGCCACCTTCTCAGCCTCGGCATCTTCATCTTCTCCAGTACCCCATCCATGGCATCCGCCGATATGACAGTTCTTTACCTGGAGGTCATCACCTATGCAACCCAGCTCTGCCAGTGCCAATCGCCAACCCGATCTGCTGCCGCGGTCCAAGCGCCCGACCATCTCTATCGCGGAGGACCACAAGTTGGTCCAGCTGACCGACACCTTGGACTGGACCGAGATGGAAGACCGAGCTCAGCAGATACGCTCCTCCAAACTCAAGAACGCCGCGGGACGCCCTCCGCATCTGCGTGCCTCACTGGGGGCCATGCTTCTGATGGCAGCCAGAAAGCTCACCTATCGGGAGGCGGAGGATCTGATCCGCTACTACGCCCCCGCGCGCTTCTTGTGCGGGCTGACCGAGACGGAATGGACCCCGGACTTCACTACCATCCAGGACTTCACCGAGCTGATGGGCGAAGAGGGGATCAAACTCATCAATCAGTACGTAGTGCAAAGGGCGGTGAAAGAAAAGCTGGCCGACCCCAAGACTCTGGTGGCCGATACGACTGCGCAGGAAGCATCGGTTCCCTATCCCAACGAGATGGGGCTCATGAGTGGCTTCCTGACCTCGGTGGCCAGTGCAGCCCGCAAGGTGGGCCGAGGGCTAAAAGGTTTTGTGCAGCAGACGGGGAGTCAATTCAAAGCGGCCAGGCAGAAAGCCCGAGAGTACCGCCTGTTTGCCAAGACCAAGGAGGGCAAGGGTCGGGCGATGAGGCAGATGGTCAGTATCGTCGAAAAGCTCAACGATCATCTGGGCAAGGCGCTGGGCGAAGCTGCTGCACAGCGGGCAACGCTGCACAAGTATGGGATCGTGGCCAAGACCAGGCTGGTGCAGTTGCAGGACACGATGAGCAAGCTATTGCCGCAGATCCGCTACTGGATTCGCACAGGCTACGTAGCCAGCGACAAGATCATCAGTCTGCATATCCCGCAGCTGTACAGCATCGTGCGCGGCAAAGTGGGCAAGACGGTGGAGTTCGGGCTGAGCTGGGGCATCAGGCGACTGGCGGGTGGGTACCTATTGGCCACACTGGCCCAGGATCGCCGCGAGTTGCAAGACACGAAATTTGCGTTGCGAGCGGTCGAAGAGCACATCGCGTTATTTGGCCAGGCGCCGCGGGCCTATGCCTACGATCGTGGTGGATACAGTACGCAGAATGTCTCCGCCTTGAAGAAGTTGGGGGTCAAGGATGTGGGACTGGCCCCCCGTGGACGTACCCCGTGGTCGGTAAGGGGGGAAGTGCGCGAGCGTCTGGTCGCGGAGAGGGCACTGGTGGAGGCGGGGATCGGCACCATCAAGAGCCCGAAGTACGGGTTCAATCGTCCGTCGGCCCGTTCGGCTGCCATGATGGGGGCGTGCGGGCAACGCGCAGTGTTGGGATTCAACTCTACCAAGCTAGTGCGCGAACTGGCCGGGCGCAAGGGCATGACGCTGAGCGGCTAACGATAGATGGGGCGCCCGGTAGAGAGCCTGACAGCGCACCCGCGGAGCACGCCGAGAAGACCCACCGCACACAAGATGGCGCGATATACATCCGCGGCCCGCCGAACACCGCGCTAACGGGCGCCTGAATTACCCGACAAGCTGTAATTAGGCACACATTGCTCTGAATAGCCATGTAATGGGAAGTACCGGTGACCCGTTTCAGGGTCTAGTGCTCGCAAGGGCATGGAGGTTCAAGTCCTCTTCCGGGCAAGACTTACAGATAGGCTCCCTAAAAAGTACTCGTTGGGTACGTCTATGGGTACCTCTACGAGCGAAAAAGGCCGCTCCGCCGGGTCGGGCTCGATAGCTATTGCAGTAGACCCGACAAGGTAGTATTGAATCAGGGACCGATGGTCGGTTTGGTCGAACAGCGCGGTTCAAGCGCAAGCCTGGTTCCCCGCTGATCCCTCCTCCAGCATGAGCTGCACATGGTCGACGACCTTCTGCGCGATCAGCTGGCACTTGGTGATCCCGCTGCCCTGGAGATACGCCTCGACCTCTGCGGTCGAGGAGAAATCCGCTCCCGTGATCGCCCGGCACTGCGTGCTGCCGAACTGCGCGGCGAACCACGCCATCAGCTCGCCGCCGCGGTTCATGGATCTGTTGAACTTGTTGACGCTGTCGTCGAAAGCGGGCCCACCTGTCAGAAGAAGAAAAACCATCCGCAGGACCCGCCACCAGCTGCCCTCGATTTCCCCGATGCGCAGACCCAGGGCCATGACTCCGGCGATGAGCGCGCTGCAGGTCATCCCCGCGAACAACATCCCGCCAAGAAACGCGCTGCCGGCATCCAGCAGGCGCGGTTGCGCGGACAGCAGCCCATCAAATTTGCGCAGCACCGTCTGCGCGCAGTGGAAGCCGGAGCGGGCGAATTCGGCGTACAGCCGGCAGTACGCCTCGCGCGCTTCACAAGGAATGACTCCACGGCTCTTGCCGCAAAGGGTGTCGGTACAGAGCCCCCCCGAATCCACGATAGTCCGGATGCAGGGCAGGATGCGCGGCGGCGTCCCGCGGATCTCCCGGCAGAGCAGCGTCCCGCGACAGTGGCGAAAACCCTCAATGTGGGCATGGCCACGCTCGAAGACGAGCGGCAGCCCTCCTTCGATGCTGCCGAGGCCGTGGAGTAGGCCCAGCAGTATCAGTGGTGACGTGATCCCGCCGCATTCACCTCCTGTGTTGCCGATGCCTCCTGGCAGGGCGGACGCCAATCTCACAAGCCAGTCTGCCTTTCGTCGGCCGCAGACACGGAGCATGCTGCTCATGATCGTCGGGGCGCAGTGGCCCATCCCGAGCAGCGTCCACAACGCCCGCGTTCGACTGCGGACGGCAAGAGGCACGGTCATGTAGCGCCCGACGCGTTCCCGATAACCCTCGTATACCTCCCCGAAGGTTGCGAGCAGCCAGCGCTCCTCGACGAGGATGATCCGGTGGTGAACCGCGATGACGAATACCCCCGCGGCAAGGATCGCGGGATTGCCGGTGTAGAGGATCGCGGCGATCATCGTGACGTCGATGCCTGTGTACATCGGGTTTCTGGTGAATCGGTACGCGCCGTTGCGGTGGAAGCGGGTGGCCTCGTTGGGGAGGCCCATCCTGAGATGACCGCCCAGGTTGATTCGACCGAGGAACAGGAGGCCGAACCCGAAGACCCAGAGGCCGCCGGACAAACTGCGCGGCACCCGGACACCCGCGAACGGCTGCCATCCGATGCCCCAGCTCTGCAGCGAAACTGCAAGCCAGATCCCGATCGCCAGGTACTTGGAAGCGGTAAACAACTGCCGGTCAATCGGCGGCTGTCCGCCGAGTGCGACGCCCCGCCTGGCGAAGAAGGCTTCGCTCCACAGATGTTGGACCACGAAAGCAAGGGGCAAAGCCGTCGCGATGATCAGGTCGAACCATTTTTCTTCCATAGCTTTTTCCCTCCTGGCGTTCATGGTGTCCACAGTAAGCCGGGTCAGCGCCACTTACATCGCTAAAAAGCTTCATTCTCCGGCCAAAGTGCCTACAACATTGCGCGGAGCAAAGAATCGAACTTTTGTGTTAGTTGCGGAGAGAAGCGGAACTGCTATAATGCACCCGAAACCAGCCTCCTGGGGCAACGGTATGGCCAAGCAGAAGCGAAACAACGGATCGCCGGGGCGCGCCGCACGGGGTGAACCCCCATCGGGCGACAGGCAGCGAATGCGGCGCCGCCGCGAGCGCGAATACCTCGCTGCATTGCACGAGACCACTCTTGGTATCGTGCGTAATCTCGATCTGGAGGCCCTTCTGGAGACTCTGATCGAACGTGCCCAGGGGCTGGCGGGCGGCAACTCCGCCTTCATCTACCTTCCCCGGCCGGGCGGCGAGGTGATTGAGCGCAGGTACTACACCTCGACCTTTCCGGGCTTGCAGAGCTCGGTGCTGCGCCGCGGCGAAGGGCTCGCAGGCAAGATCTGGCAAGCAGCAGAGCCGATGGTGGTGGAGGACTACCGCAGCTGGAATGGGCAAGCGGTGAGTTTCGCGGATCACCCGCTGGGCCCCGCCTTGGGGGTTCCTCTCAAGTCGGGAAGCGAGGTCACGGGCATCATCGGCATTACCCGCCCCCCCGGTTCCCCGCCCGTCCAACAGGAGGAGCTGGACCTGATGATCCGCTTTGCCCAGCTGGCCTCCATTGCCCTGGACAACGCCCGGCTGCACACCTCCCTCCAGCAAGAGCTGGCCGAGAGGCGCCGGGCCGAGGCGGAGCTGCAGAAGGCCTACCAGACGCTGGAGAGGCGCGTGAGCGAACGCACGCGCGAGCTGGAAATCCTGAACTCCATTGCCGCAGCGGTGAACCGCTCGCTCAACCTGAGGGAAGTGTTCCAGTATGCCATCGATACCACCGGGGACGCGCTGGGTCTGGAGGTGGGAGCCGCCTTCCGGCTGGACGAGGAAACGGCTCAGGGTCAGGACCCGCTTCTGACCCTGCTGGCGCACCGCGGCCTCTCCGCCGAGTTCCTTCCCTTCGTGGAACACTTGCCCCTGAGGGGGAGCATGATCGAGAAGGCGCTTCCGGCGGGCGGACCGCTGGCCTGGACGCCCTCCGAGTACCGCCTCGAGCCGGTTCGGCAAGCCCTGGTGAAGGAGGGGCTCGCCTTCGGGATCAGCGTGCCGTTCGTGGCCCAGGGGAGGCTGCTCGGGGCCATGGTGCTCGGGTCGCGCAAGGAGCGTTTCATGAACCCCGAAGAGCTGTCTCTCCTGGCCTCGATCGGGCAGGAGGTCAGCATGGCGGTGAAGAATGCGCGTCTGTACGACCGCGCACAGCAAATGGCGGCCCTGGAGGAGCGCAACCGCCTGGCCCAGGAGCTGCACGACTCGGTGACCCAGTCGCTCTACAGCCTGACCCTGTATGCCGAGACGGCAGCCCGGATGCTGAAAGCCGGCAAGTCGAAGAAGGCGGCCGACCAGCTGCGCGAGCTCGGCGACACCGCCCGCGAGGCGCTTCAGGAGATGCGTCTGCTGATCTTCGAGCTGAAGCCGCTCGACCTGCAGAAGGCGGAGCTGGCGGATGCCATCCGGTCGCGCCTGGATACCGTGGAGAGCCGGGTCGGCCTGAAGGCCGACCTTCGCGTGACGGGGGAGGCCCGGATCGGCGACCCGCTGAAGCTGGAGTTGTACCACGTAGCCCGCGAGGCGCTGAACAACGTTCTCAAACACGCCTGCGCGCGCCGTGTGTCCGTGGTTCTCGCGTTGAGTCCCGATGAAGCGGCTCTGGAGGTGAACGACGACGGGAAGGGATTTGATCCTGACACTGGTCGGGCCTCCGGGGGTCTCGGCCTGGCCGGAATGGCCGAGAGGGCGCGCAGGGCCGGGGGTAAGCTCACAGTGCAGAGCTGCCCTGGACGCGGGACGAAGGTGAGCTTCCGGGCCCCGCTATAAGGAGGAGAAATTGAAAGGACCGATCCGGGTTTTGATCACCGATGACCACGCCATCGTGCGCAAAGGGTTGACCATGCTGCTGGCTACCGAACGGGATATGAAGGTCGTGGGAGAAGCCCAGGATGGGCAGGAAGCGGTGGAGAAAGCCGGATCGTTGAAACCGGATGTGGTGCTCATGGACCTGGTCATGCCCCGGATGGACGGCATCGAGGCCACCCGGAAGATCACGGAAACCCATCCCGAGGTCAAGGTTCTGGTGCTTACAAGCTTTGCAGCCGATGACAAGGTGTTTCCCGCCGTGAAGGCGGGCGCTCTCGGGTATCTATTGAAGGATTCCAGCCCGGAGGAGCTCGTGGAGGCAATCCACCGAGTTCACCGCGGCGAACCCTCCCTCGAGCCCGACATCGCGCGCAAAGTGCTTCAGGAGCTTTCGCACCCCGGCAAGGAGAAGCCTACAAGTGATCCGCTCACCGAACGCGAGCTGGAAGTCCTGCGCCTCATCTCCCAGGGGCTCAGCAACAAGGAGATCGCCTCCAAGATCTTCATTGTCGAATGGACGGTGCGAACCCACGTGAGCAATATCCTGAGCAAGCTGCACCTGGCCAGCCGCACCCAGGCGGCCCTGTATGCGCTGCGTTCAGGCTTGGCCTCCATCGACGACGTGCCAGCCGCCGAGTGAAAGAGGCGCGAAATCACTCATTTTAGTGATGTGAGAACATCCGCTTCCGCCTTATATTCTGCCCAGACCGGATGCGCAAGGAGATCGACGCGTGCGAATTCTGATTGCGGACGACCAGCAACGAACCCGCCAGAGCCTGAAGGCCTTGCTTTCCACCTCCCTGCCGGGAACGGAGATCTGGGAAGCCGCCAATGGGGCGGAGGCGTTGAGACTGGCCGAAGACATACATCCCCAACTGGTCCTGATGGACATCCGCATGCCCGAGATCGACGGCCTGGATGCCACCCTCGGGATCAAATCACGCTGGCCGGAGATCAAGGTCTTGGTGCTCTCCCTGTACGAGGGCCGGCAGGAAGAGGCACGGGCCGCGGGCGCCGATCTCTT
>JBEKXR010000003.1:0-24799 GCA_049511935.1 Spirochaetia bacterium
ATGCTCGTCGTCGGATGCGGTGAACAGGCGGCCTTCCTCGCGCCCACGGAGCTGCTCGCCCGGCAGCACGCGGAGAACGCGGCCCGGCTGCTGGAGCCCCTGGGCGTGCGCATCGCATTTCTCTCCGGCTCCGTGACGGGCGATCCGCGCAGCCTCCTTCTGGAGGCGCTCGAGGCCGGGGAGGTGGACCTGCTCTTCGGCACGCACGCGCTCTTCTCCGAAGAGGTCACGTTCAAGGAGCTCGGGCTGGTGATCGTGGACGAGCAGCACCGCTTCGGAGTGCTCCAGCGCCAGGCGCTGCTGAAAAAGGGGACCAGCCCCGACCTCCTCCTGATGACCGCCACGCCGATCCCGAGGACCCTTGCGCTCACCGCGTTCGGCGACCTCGATGTCTCTTCAATCCGCACCATGCCGGCCGGCCGGCGCCCGGTGATCACCCACCTCGCGCGGGAAGGAAACGAGGAGAAGGTCTACCGCCGGGTGCGCGAGGAGATTTCCCTCGGGAGGCAGGCCTATTTCGTGTACCCTCTCATCGAGGAGTCGGAGTCACTCGATGTGAAGGACGCGGAATCCGCCTTCCACATTCTTCAGTACCAGGTCTACCCGGGAATCCCGATGGCCCTGATCCACTCCCGTGTCGCGGAGGAGGAGAAGGAATCCGCCATGGCGAGATTCGCGGCGGGAAACGTGAAGATCCTCGTGGCAACGAGCGTCGTGGAGGTCGGGGTCGACGTCGCCAATGCCAGCTGCATGGTCGTCGAGCATGCGGAGCGCTTCGGCCTGTCCACCCTGCACCAGCTCCGAGGGAGGGTCGGCCGCGGGTCCGACCAGTCCTACGCCTTCCTCGTGTACGGAAAGAAGCTCACACCGGAAGGCGTGGAGCGGCTGAAGATCATGATGGAGACCACGGACGGGTTCACCATCGCGGAGCGCGACATGCGCCTGCGCGGCCCCGGGGAGCTTCTGGGCGTGCGGCAGAGCGGGTTTCTGAACTTCCGAGTCGCGGACCTGCTCCTGCATGGGACCCTTCTCTTCCAGGCCCGGGACGATGCGAAGCGCCTCCTTGCCGAGGACCCGGGGTTCCTCCAGCCGACGAACATGGTGGTCGCGCGGGTCCTCGCGCTGTCCGCAGCATCGCCGGAAGCGGATGGGGCCGCATCGGCGGTCGAGGGAGGGTGAAGTGAGGATCACCGGCGGCCTGTACCGGGGCCGCACGATTCTCTGTCCGCCGGGAGTGATCCGGCCTTCCATGGACAGGATGAGGCAGTCTCTCTTCTCGATCCTCGGGGATCTGCAGGGCGTGTCCTTCCTCGACCTGTTCAGCGGGACGGGAATCCTCGGAGTAGAAGCTGCCTCGCGAGGGGCCGAACCTGTCCTCCTTGTGGAAAAGGACCCGAGGAAGAAGGCCGTCATCCGGAAGAACATCAGCTTCGTCGAATCCGGGATCGACCTTGTGATCTCCCCCGTGGAGCGCTTTCTCCGCGTCAACCAGCGGCCGTGGGACATCGTGTTCCTCGACCCGCCCTTCGACATGGTGGGCAAGGGCGCCGTCCTCGATTCCGCCTGCACGCCCCCCCACCTCGCCCCGGAAGGGCTTGCGATCCTGCACCTGCATTCGGCGGAGAAGCTCGCCACAGAGAGGGACGGCCTGGAGCTGGTGGACCGGAGGGCCTACGGGCAGTCGCTCCTGCTTTTTTTCAGGCGCCGGGAAGGATCAGCTTGACGCGTCAGCGGCGCTTCTGGTAACGTACGGCGAACCGGGTATCTGGTTTGGAAAGGCTACCCCAGGCTCCCGCCGCCTGTTGCAAAGTCCAAATGTCGCCGGGAGCGACCGGGCTGCGGCCTGGGGCCCCGATCGCACGGAGTACCGTGCTTGCCCTTGTAGCTCAGTTGGTAGAGCACGTCCTTGGTAAGGACGGGGTCACCGGTTCAAATCCGGTCGAGGGCTCGATACACGCCGCGCGGCGAACTCAACGGGCACGGCGCGAGCGGATGGAGCGCTTGCGCATCCGCAACCACGCACGCGTGGCTGCCCGCGAGAGCCGGCGCCCGCTTGACACATTGAAGGCAAAATGTGTAAATTCGCGCTTCAACCACCTGCAGGGAGACCCATATGGCCAAAGGAAAAGCGAAAAATCTGGAACTCGTAGCTCTGCAATGCACCGAGTGCGACAGGCGCAACTATACGACCACGAAGAATCGCAAGAATACCCAGGGAAAGCTGGAGTTCAATAAATACTGCAAGTGGGACAGGAAGCATACGCTCCACAAGGAAGCGAAGGTAAAGTAGGGTTCATCTCCATAGGCCAGTAGCTCTAATGGTAGAGCGCCGGTCTCCAAAACCGGATGTTGCGGGTTCGAGTCCTGCCTGGCCTGAACCGGGATGGGAAGAGCCGAGGGACGGAGGAAATGAGAAGAATCATCCTGTTCTTTCAGGAAAGCTTTGCGGAGCTCAGGAAGGTGACGTGGCCCAGCCGTGACGAGGCCGTGGCGTCGACCAAGGTCGTGCTGGTCTCCACGCTCCTCATCGCCGGGATGCTCGGCCTCGTCGACTTCATCCTGTTCAAGCTCGTCGACTGGCTCTTCTAGGCGCGAGGCGGCATGTCCAAAGCGTGGTACGTCCTGCATACCTACTCGGGGTATGAGAACAAGGTCCAGAAGCACGTGCGGATGCTCGTGGACAAGGGCACGCTGAAGGACCACGTCTTCGACGTGAAGGTCCCTTCCGAGGAAGTCGTCGAGGTGAAGGACGGACACAAGAGGGTGTCCTCCAAGAAGTTCCTCCCCGGGTACATCATGATGGAAATGGACCTGCCCGACCCGGGGTGGAAAGAGGTGTGCCAGGAGATCCGCAAGATCCCGGGCGTCACCGGGTTCGTGGGCTCGAGCAGGAACCAGAAGCCCCAGCCCATTTCCCAGGACGAGGCACGCGGCATCCTCCAGAAGGCCGGAGAGATCAAGGCGGACCGCATCCTGAAACCGCGGCAGAGCTTCTCCGTCGGTGAGATGGTGCGGATCATCGACGGCCCCTTCGATTCGTTCACCGGCAGCATCGAAGAGGTGAACACGGAGAAGGGAAAGCTGCGGGTGATGGTGGGAATTTTCGGAAGGTCGACCCCGGTGGAGGTCGATTTCCTGCAGGTGGAGAAGATTTGAAGCGGGCGCGGTTCGCGCTCGCAATGTCATAAAGGAACCCTCTTGGGGCTCGCTTCCGCCGAAGGCGGAGTTGAGCCCGATTGGGAGCTCGGGTGCGGCGCACCAGCGACGCGCGCGGGCGATGGCACCACGGAGGTAGAGGCAAGATGGCAAAGAAGACAGTCAAGGCAATCGTCAAGCTGCAGGTGCCGGCCGGCAAGGCCACCCCGGCCCCGCCGGTGGGACCGGCGCTGGGCCCCCACGGGGTGCAGGCGGCGCAGTTCTGCCAGCAGTTCAACGAGAGGACCCGCAAGCAGGAAGAGGGCGTGCTCATTCCGGTGGTCATCACCATCTACACGGACAAGAGCTTCACCTTCATCACCAAGACGCCGCCCGCTGCGGTCCTGATCAAGAAGGCGCTGGGCCTGGAAAAGGGAAGCGGAGAGCCGAACAAGACCAAGGTCGGGGCGCTCACCCGGGACAAGCTGCGGGCGATCGCGGAGCAGAAGATGCCGGATATCACGGCCAAGGACATCGAGGCGGCGATGAAGATCATCGCCGGCACCGCCCGCAGCATGGGCGTAACGGTGGAGGGCTAGCGGCATGACGCATGGGAAGAAATACCGGGCCTCCGTCCAGAAGTTCGACCGCATGGAGGCCTACCCCCTGGAGAAGGCGGTGGACCTCGTGAAGGAGATGGCCTACGCGAAGTTCGACGAGACCGTCGAAGTCTCCATGAAGCTCAACATCAAGAGCAAGCACACCATCCGCGACGTGATGGCGCTGCCCCACCTCTTCGGCAAGGACAAGCAGATCCTGGTCTTCGCCAAGGGCGACAAGGCGGAAGAGGCGCGCAAGGCGGGGGCCGCGTTCGTCGGGGACAACGACCTGATAGAGAAGATCAAGGGCGGCTGGCTGGACTTCGACATCGCCGTGGCGACTCCGGACATGATGAAGGACGTCGGCAAGCTCGGCCAGATCCTGGGACGCCGGGGGTTGATGCCCAACCCGAAGACCCAGACGGTCACCTTCAACATCAAGGAGGCCCTGGACGAGCTGAAGAAGGGCCGCGTCGAGTACCGGGCGGACAAGGGGGGCGTGGTGCACCTGGCGGTGGCCAAGCTTTCCATGGGCAAGGAGCAGATCACGGCGAACGCGGCCGCCTTCATCCAGGAGGTGGTGCGCAAGAGGCCGGCGGACCTGAAGGGGGACTACGTGCAGTCCATCGTTCTCTCCTCCACGATGGGACCCGGCGTCCGTCTCTCACCGAAAGACAAGGCATTCGTCGCCTAAGGAGCGCAGAAACAATGGCACAGACCACGAAGAAGATACAGCAGTACAAGACGGATGCGGTGAACAAGCTGAAGGAGCACTTCACGGCGGCGCCGGACCTCATCTTCTCTGATTTTCGCGGGCTCAGCTTTCCGCAGATGATCGACCTTCGCGCGAAGCTCACGGAGAAGGGGACCGCGTACCGGGTGGTGCGCAACTCGTTTGCCCGCATCGCGATGAAGGAAGCCGGCCTCCCCGACGCCTCCTCGTGGCTCGAGGGTCCGACCGCCCTTGCATTCCTTGGCGCCGATCCCGGCCCCGCGGCGAAGATCATGATGGATTTCACCAGGGGCGCGCCGCTCACCATCAAGGGCGGCGTGATCAGCGGCAAGCTCTTTTCGGCGAAAGAGATCGAGGCGCTGTCCCGGCTCCCCGGACGCCTGGACCTCCTGGCGTCCCTCATGGGGACGATGAACGCGCCCCTGCGGAACATGATGTACGCGATGAACGGCGTTGCCTCCAAGCTCGTGCGGACGCTTGCGGCGGTTGCCGAAAAGAAGGAGAAGGACGCACATTAGCGGAACCAGTCTTCACGGCTCAGCCAGCTGGCCCGCGAAAACTCAACACGAAAGGAGAAGATAAATGGCAGCACTCACACAGGAACAGATTCTGGACGGGATCGCTTCCATGACGGTCCTCGAGGTCTCCGAGCTCGTCAAGGCGATGGAGGTGAAGTTCGGCGTCACCGCGGCAGCGCCGGTGGCGATGGCGGCGGGGCCCGCGGCAGCGGCGGCAGGTCCGGCGGCGGAAGAGCAGACGGAGTTTACCGTCATTCTGAAGAGCTACGACGATGCGAAGAAGATCCCGGTGATCAAGGAAGTGCGCACCATCACGGGGCTCGGATTGAAGGAAGCAAAGGACCTGGTGGAAGCGGGAGGCAAGACTCTCAAGGAGAACGTCTCCAAGGAGGAAGCCGCGAAAATCAAGCAGCAGCTCGAGGCGGCCGGCGCGGTTGTCGAGGTCCAGTAACGCCCGAGCGCACCGCGGGGCTGCCGAGGTGACGAGGCGGCGTCCGTGTCCATCTGTATGTACTCACGAACGAGCCACCGGAGAGCGGCATCCCCGGTGGTCTATTCTTTGTCAGGGGGTCTGAATGAACCTGGACAAGACCAAGAAGATCAAGCGGATTCTTTTTGGCAGGGGCTACGAGGATGTCATGGAGATCCCGAATCTCGTCGACATCCAGCTGGCCTCCTACGAGCGTTTCCTCCAGAGGAAAACCCTGCTGAAGGGCGAGCCTCCACTGAAGCAGGGGCTGGAGGAGGTCTTCCAGTCCACGTTTCCCATCGAAAGCCCCAACGGCGACATGCTCCTGGAATACTGCGGGTTCACCCTTGATGAACCGAACATCAAGTTCGGCGAGCAGGAGTGCAAGCAGAAGGGGCTCACCTACGCCATTCCCCTCAAGGCGAAGATCAATCTCATCTTCCTGAACACGGGCGAGATCAGGCAGAAAGAGATCTACATGGGCGACATCCCCATCATGACGGACAAGGGGACATTCGTCGTCAACGGCGCCGAGCGGGTCGTGGTGAGCCAGATCCACCGCTCACCCGGCGTCATCTTCTCCCACGAGAAGGGCGTGTATTCCTCCCGCATCATTCCCTATCGCGGCTCCTGGCTCGAGTTCGAGATCGACCAGAAGAAGGAGCTGATCTACGCGAAGATCGACCGCAAGAAGAGGATCCTCGCCACGATCTTCCTCCGCGCGCTGGGCTACGAGACGCGCGAGTCGATCATCGAGCTATTCTACCGTGTGCAGAAGGTGAAGATCACCGACACCAGGGAGGACAAGGAGAAGCTGGTCGGCCGCAACTTCGCGCGCGGAGTGAGCGTCAAGGACGGGGCTGCGGAGAAGAAGCTGTACCGGGCCGGCGACAAGATCCATCCCCACGACGTGGAGGAGCTCGTGCACGCCGGGGTGAAGGAAATCCATCTCATCGATTTCGAGCACGAGAGCTCCCTACATTCCCCCATCATCCTGAACTGCTTCGAGCGCGAGGAAATGAAGTTCACCAAGGAGGCGCCCGAGCAGGACGAGATCTCCAAGGATGACGCCATCCTGCGCGTGTACTCGGTGATCAAGCCGGGGGAGCCCATCACGATCGAGAACGCGGAGAAGGACCTCCACTCGATGTTTTTCTCCAGCCGCCGCTACGACCTGGGGCGCGTGGGCCGCTACAAGCTGAATAAGAAGTTCGATTACAAGGAGCTGGTGAAGACGCACACCCTGATCAAGGAAGACATCATCAACACGATGACATGGCTGATCCGGGTGTACATCGGCGAGATGAACGTCGACGACATCGATCACCTGGGAAACCGGCGAGTGCGGTCCGTCGGCGAGCTGCTCACCAACCAGCTCAAGGTCGCCTTCACCCGCATGGAGCGGATCGCCAAGGAGCGCATGTCGCTGAAGGAAGCGGACACGATCAAGCCGCAGGACCTGATCTCCATCAAGCCGATCGTCGCGACGATCAAGGAGTTCTTCGGTTCCAGCCAGCTCTCCCAGTTCATGGACCAGGTCAACCCGCTGGCCGAGCTCACCCACAAGCGGAGGCTCAACGCCCTCGGGCCCGGCGGCCTCTCCCGCGACCGGGCGGGATTCGAGGTCCGCGACGTGCATTACACCCATTACGGCAGGATGTGCCCGATCGAGACCCCCGAAGGCCCGAACATCGGCCTCATCGTCTCCCTGGCCAACTACACCCGGGTCAACGAGTACGGGTTCCTGGAGACCCCATACCGCAAGGTAAAGAGCGGGAAGGTGACGAACGAGATCGAGTATCTCTCCGCCATGGACGAGGAGCGGTTCCACATCGCGCAGGCCAACGCTCCCCTCTCGGCCAAGGGCGAGTTCCAGGAGAAGCAGGTCTCGGTGAGGAAGGGCGGTGACTACATCACCCGCGGACCCGAGGACATCCAGTACATGGACGTCTCTCCGAAGCAGATCATCTCGGTATCCGCCTCCCTCATTCCCTTCCTCGAGCACGATGACGCCAACCGCGCCCTCATGGGATCCAACATGCAGCGCCAAGCGGTGCCCCTGATCTCCCCTGAGCCCCCCCGCGTCGGAACGGGCATGGAGAGCAGGACGGCGTACGATTCCGGCGTCGTGGTCATCGCACGGCGCTCAGGTATTGTGTCTTACGTCACCTCCGTCGAGATCCGCATCAAGCCGGACGAGGCGAAGAGGGAAGAGGACATCTACCCGCTGCTGAAGTACCAGAGGACCAACCAGGATACCTGCTACACGCAGAAGCCGATCGTGCTCCCCGGGCAGAAGATCGATGCCGGGGACGTGATCGCCGACGGACCTGCCACTTTCCAGGGCGAGCTGGCGCTGGGGAGAAACCTCCTGTGCGCGTTCATGCCCTGGAACGGGTACAATTACGAGGACGCCATCCTCGTTTCGGAGAAGGTCGTCCAGGACGACGCCTTCAGCTCCATCCACATCAAGGAGTTCTCAGTCGATGTTCGGGAGACGAAGCTCGGGCCCGAGAAGATCACGCGTGATATCCCCAACACCAATGAGCACGCCTTCGAGCAGCTGGATGAGGAGGGGATCATCCGCGTAGGGGCCTCGGTGAAGGCGGGATCGATTCTCGTCGGCAAGGTGACGCCGAAGTCCGAGACCGACTCGACTCCCGAGTTCAAGCTCCTGAACTCGATCTTCGGCGAAAAGGCGAAGGAGGTCCGCGACACCTCTCTGCGCGTTCCCCACGGCGTGGAGGGTACGATCATCGACGTGCAGCGCCTGAGGCGGAACAACGGCGACGAGCTGGACCCCGGGGTGGAAGAGGTCGTGAAGGTGCTCATCGCCGCCAAGCGCAAGCTCCAGGAGGGCGACAAGCTGGCAGTCCGGCACGGCAACAAGGGAGTTGTCGCGCGGGTCCTTCCCATGGAAGAGATGCCCTACATGGAGGATGGCACGCCCATCGACATCATCCTCAACCCCCTCGGCGTCCCCTCCCGCATGAACCTCGGGCAGATCATGGAGACCGAGCTGGGCTGGGCGGGCACAGCGCTGGACGAGTGGTACTCGACCCCCGTTTTCCAATCAGCGTCCAACGAGATGATCGAGGCGAAGCTCAAGGAGGCGGGCCTCCCGACCTCGTCAAAGGTGACGCTGATGGACGGACACAGCGGCGAGCCCTTCGAAAACCAGATCACGTGCGGCACGATCTACATCCTGAAGCTCCACCACCTGGTGGACGACAAGATGCACGCGCGCTCCACGGGCCCCTATTCGCTGGTCACGCAGCAGCCCCTGGGCGGCAAGGCGCAGTTCGGCGGCCAGAGGCTGGGAGAGATGGAGGTCTGGGCGTTGGAGGCCTACGGGGCGGCGAACACCCTGCAGGAGCTCCTCACGATCAAGAGCGACGACATGATGGGCCGTGCCAAGATCTACGAGAGCATCGTGAAGGGTGAGGTGTCCACGGCGCCGGACATCCCCGAATCATTCAACGTGCTCGTACAGGAAATGCGCGGGCTCGCGCTTGACGTGAGCATCTTCGACTTGAAGAACAAGCAGATCGCGCTCACCGAGCGCGACGAAGAGCTCATCGACCGCCAGATGTCAAGATTTTAGCCGGTGCGCGTCGAGCGAGCCGCCAACTCCGCCAGGAACGGAAGGGCGGCGAGCTGACACGCACAACCGACCCGTGCGCGGCACTCCGCGCTCAGGGTCGGCGCGATGGGAGGAGTCAGGATGAGAGATCTGCAGGATTTCGATCACATATTGATCAAGCTCGCCTCGCCGGACCAGATCCGTGCGTGGTCCTACGGCGAGGTGAAGAAGCCCGAGACCATCAACTACCGGACCCTCCGGCCCGAGAAGGACGGCCTTTTCTGCGAGCGCATATTCGGCACCACCAAGGAATGGGAGTGCTACTGCGGCAAGTTCAAGTCCATCCGCTACAAGGGAGTGATCTGCGACCGCTGCGGCGTCGAGGTCACCCACTTCAAGGTCCGGCGGGAACGCATGGGCCACATCGAGCTGGCCGCGCCGGTGGCGCACATCTGGTACTACCGCTCCGTGCCCTCCCGCATCGGGCTGTTCCTGGACCTGCAGATCGCGGCGCTCCGTTCGATTCTCTTCTATGAAAAGTTCATCGTGATCGATCCAGGCGATACTGAGCTGAAGCGGATGCAGATCCTCCTGGAAGAGGAGTACCTGGAAGCCCGCGAGCGCTACGGCATGTCCTTCACCGCGGGGATGGGCGCCGAGGCGATCCGAACGCTGCTGGAGTCCATGGACATCGACACCCTGGCCGAAGAGCTGCGGAGGAAGATGATCGACAAGGGCGCCAAGGCGGACAAGCGCCTGCTGAAGCGCATCGAGCTGATCGAGAAGTTCCGGGCTTCCACCAACAAGCCCGAATGGATGATCCTGGAAGTCATCCCCGTGATCCCCCCCGAGCTGCGCCCCATGGTCCAGCTGGATGGCGGCCGGTTTGCGACGTCCGACCTGAACGACCTCTACCGGCGGGTGATCAACCGGAACAACCGCCTCAAGAGGCTCCTGGCCCTGAACGCCCCCGACATCATCATCAGGAACGAGAAGAGGATGCTGCAGGAGGCGGTGGACGCCCTGTTCGACAATTCCAAGAAGAAGAGGGTGGTGAAGGGCGCGGCCAACCGGCCGTTGAAATCCCTCTCCGACATGCTGAAGGGGAAGCAGGGACGTTTCCGCCAGAACCTGCTCGGCAAGCGCGTCGACTACTCGGGCCGCTCAGTTATCGTGGTCGGCCCGGAGCTGAAGCTGCACCAGTGCGGGCTCCCGTCCAAGATGGCGCTGGAGCTGTTCAAGCCTTTCATCATGCGCAAGCTCGTGCAGAAGGACGTGGTGTACAACATCAAGAAGGCCAAGACACTCGTGGAGCAGGAAAGCCCCGAGGTCTGGGCGGTCCTCGAAGAGGTCGTGCAGGAGCATCCGGTCATGCTCAATCGCGCCCCCACGCTCCATCGCCTGGGAATCCAGGCCTTCGAGCCGATCCTCGTCGAGGGGAAGGCCATCAAGCTGCACCCGCTGGTCTGCCACGCGTTCAACGCGGACTTCGACGGCGACCAGATGGCCGTGCACGTGCCCCTGACCCCGGAAGCGCAGACGGAGTGCTGGACGCTCCTGCTCTCGTCGAAGAACCTGCTGAACCCCGCCAGCGGCCACCCCATTGCCGTGCCCACGCAGGACATGGTGCTTGGTATCAACTACCTCACACGGGACCGCAAGGGCGCTCACGGCGAGGGACGGCATTTCTCCACTCCCGACGAGTGCATCCTGTCAGTGGATGCCCGCGGCGTGGATTACCAGGCGCTCGTGAAGGTGAAGATGAACGGCGAATGGGTGGAGACCACCCCCGGCCGCGTGATCCTGAACGACAACATCCCCCGCGACATGGGCTTCCTCAACTACTCCATGGGGGAGAAAGAGCTCCTGAACCTCATCGCGAAGTGCTACAAGGACAAGGGTCCCGCCATCACGGTGAAGATGCTGGACGCGGTGAAGGACCTCGGGTTCAAGTACGCCACACGGTTCGGCGCCACCATCGGCATGGATGACATCGTGATCCCTGGTGCAAAGAAGGCCCTGATCAAGGAAGCCAACTCGCAGGTCGACGAGATCCAGCGCCAGTATCTCCAGGGCCACATCACCAACGAGGAGCGCTACAACCGCGTCATCGAGGTGTGGAGCTCCACCAACGAGCTCATCACCAACGAGTTGATGGACGAGTTGAAGCAGGACAACGACGGGTTCAACCCCGTCTACATGATGGCCCATTCGGGCGCGCGCGGCAGCAGGAGCCAGATCCGCCAGCTCGCCGGGATGCGCGGCCTCATGGCGAAGCCTTCGGGAGACATCATCGAGCTGCCCATCCGCTCGAACTTCAAGGAGGGCCTCTCCGTCATCGAGTTCTTCATCTCCACCAACGGCGCCCGCAAGGGCCTGGCCGACACGGCGCTGAAGACTGCCGACGCCGGTTACCTCACACGCCGCCTCGTCGACATTGCGCAGGACGTGGTGATCTCGGAGGAGGACTGCGGAACGATCAACGGAATCGAGCGGCGCGCCATCAAGGACGGCGAGGATATCGTCGAGCACCTGCATGACCGCATCTCGGGACGCTATTCGCTGGAGAAGGTGAAGCACCCCATCACGAGCGAGCTGATCGTGGACGTCAACCAGGAAATCGACGACGAGATCGCCCAGGCCATCGAAGACGCCGGCATCGAAGGCGTGCGCATCCGCTCGGTCCTCACCTGCGACTCGAAGTACGGGGTCTGCGGCTTCTGCTACGGCCGCAACCTCGCCACCTACAAGGCCATCGAGATCGGCGAGGCCGTGGGGATCATCGCGGCGCAGTCCATCGGGCAGCCCGGCACGCAGCTCACGATGAGGACGTTCCACATCGGAGGGGCCGCGACCAAGATCTCGGAGGAAAACAGGATCTACCTGAAGTATCCCGTGCTCGTGGAGAAGATCCAGGGCAGCATGGTCACCGTGGACAACGGAAACATGCTCTTCACGCGTAAGGGCACGATCACCGTGCGCCGGATCCTGGCGAACTATGAGCTGCAGAAGGGCGACAAAGTGCTGGTGAAGGACGGGCAGAGGATGCTCAAGCACGGTCCCGAACCGGTCATCCAGCGCAAGGGCGAGACGATCTCTTCCTCGGAGATCTGCTACGTGAAGCTGATGCCCGACAGGCTGCTGCTCATCGCCCAGCCGCAAGTCATCGACATCAGGAACGGCGCGGAGATCATCTCCAAGGAAGGGGACGTGGTTCCGGCCGAGGAGACCATCGCGTTCTTCGATCCGTTCAGCGAGCCCATCATCGCCGAGGCGACGGGCGTGCTGAAGTTCCACGACATCGTGCTGGGCACGACGCTGAAGGAAGAGGTGAACGAGGACACCGGCAAGATCGAGAAAAAGATCACCGAGTACTCGCTGGAAACCCTCCAGCCCCGGATCACGATCGAGGACGACAAGGGCAACGAGCTGGCCGCGTACTTCCTCCCCGGGAGCGCCTACCTCAACGTGGACGAGGGAGAGAACGTCAAGGCGGGCCGCATCATCGCGAAGCTGCTGCGGGAGAGCGTGAAGACCAGCGACATCACCGGCGGTCTGCCGCGGGTCGGAGAGCTGTTCGAGGCGCGCAAGCCGAAGATCCCGTCCGTTCTCGCCAAGGTGAGCGGCCGCGTCTCCTTCAAGGGCATCGTGAAGGGCAAGCGGGTCATTGTGGTCACGGATCCGTTTGCCCGCGAGTTCAAGCACCTCGTTCCCATGGGCAAGCACCTCCTCGTCCGCGAAGCCGACGAGGTGAGCGCGGGGGACATGCTCTGTGACGGCCCGAAGGACCCGCACGACATCCTGCAGATCCTCGGCGAGACGGAGCTTCACAGCTACCTGCTGAACGAGATCCAGGAGGTCTACCGCCTGCAGGGGGTGCGCATCAACGACAAGCACATCGGCGTCATCATCCGCCAGATGATGAAGAAGGTGGAGATCGTCGACGTGGGCGACACGCCCTTCATCTTCGGCCAGCAGGTGGACAGGTTCAAGTTCCATGACGAGAACAGGAAGACGCTGCGCGAAGGCGGACAGCCCGCCATCGCCCGGCCGATCCTGCTTGGCATCACCCGGGTGTCGCTGAACATCGACTCCTGGCTGTCCGCCGCCTCCTTCCAGGAGACCACGCGCGTGCTCACCAACGCCTCGATCTCGGGGAGCGTGGACCACCTGCGCGGCCTGAAGGAGAACGTGATCATCGGCCACCTGATTCCCGCGGGTACCGGCATGAAGAAGTACCGCGAGATCAAGCTCTACGACGAGAACATGGAGGACCTCGACATCTCCATCAACCGGATCATCGAAGAGAAGCGCAAGGAGCGCGAGCTGAAGGCGCTCCTGGAGGCGGAGAGAGCGCAACTGCCGACCGCGGAGAGCATCCTGGCGGCGGAGTAGCGCGAATAAAATGTCACGGAATACCGTGACCGCGCCATAGACACGGCCGGGGAAACCTCCTATACTGTGCAACGACTTGGGAGGGGATCCGACCAGGCCGCCCTGGCCCGTTGCGGGGTGCGGCCGGCGGAGCGCCGGACGAGATATCCGGCGACAGGGCAGGGGATACGGCAGTAACGATCTCAAGCAAACCCCGAAAACAGGGTGGTTCGAGGGGTTGACTTTTTTTTTGCTGAAGATTATCGTCTTTCTTCGCGTGTCCTGAGTCCTGAAATGTCACGGAACTGCACGGGATACCGTGCAAGGTGCCGTGGCAAGCGAAGCAGGCGAAAATCTCAGCACAGGATACAAGATTGTCACGGAGTACCGTGACGACGCAGATGCCACGGAGCGCCGTGGCAGAGAATGTCACGGATGAAATGTCACGGAATACCGTGACCGCGTACCGTGACGACGGGGGAGCAAAAACGGTCTATGCCGACGATCAACCAGCTGGTGCGAATGGGCAGGAAGGCAGTTCGCAAGAAGACGAAAGCCCCTGCCCTCCAGAACTGCCCCCAGAAGCGGGGAGTGTGCACGCGCGTGATGACAGTCACGCCCAAGAAGCCGAACTCGGCCCTTCGAAAGGTCGCGCGCGTCCGGCTCACGAACGGCATTGACGTGACGGCATACATTCCCGGCATCGGCCACAATCTCCAGGAGCACTCGGTCGTGCTCATCAGGGGCGGCAGGGTGAAGGACCTCCCCGGCGTCCGCTATCATATCATCCGCGGGGCCAAGGACACTCTCGGGGTTGAGGACCGCAAGAAGGCGCGTTCGAAGTACGGCACGAAGCGGCCGAAGGCGTAAGGAAAAGGAAGAGCGATGCCGCGAGGGCAGCTGATTCGGAAGAAGAGGATCATTCTCGATCCCAAGTTCAAGAATCCCATAATCGGGAAATTCGTCGCCCGCATGATGGAACAGGGCAAGAAGAGCGTCTCCTACGGAAGCATCTACGACGCGCTGGAGATCATCTCGCAGAAGGTTTCGGGCAAGGAGCCCGTCGAGGTGTTCCAGAAGGCGCTCGAAAACGTGAAGCCCGTGGTCGAGGTCAAGTCCCGGCGGGTGGGAGGTGCGACCCTCCAGGTCCCGGTGGAGATCCGGGAGGAACGACGAGATGCGCTGGCGATGCGCTGGATCATCGGGTATTCGAGAAGCCGCCACGGCCGCTCAATGGGCGAAAAGCTGGCTGCGGAGCTGATCGATGCGTTCAATAATACGGGATCCGCGATAAAGAAAAAGGAAGACACCCATAAGATGGCGGAGGCGAACAAGGCTTTTGCCCACTACCGCTGGTAAAGCGGTTCGAGGGCCCGACATATGGAATCGCGGTTTCCCCTGTCGTCGATACGCAATATTGGGATCATGGCCCATATTGACGCCGGTAAGACGACGACGACAGAGAGGATTTTGTACTACACCGGCAGGACACACAGGATCGGCGAGGTCCACGACGGCGAAGCCAAGATGGACTGGATGGACCTCGAGAAGGAACGCGGCATCACCATCACGGCGGCCGCAACCTTCTGCGAATGGCGCGGCGTGCAGATCAACATCATCGACACGCCGGGACACGTCGACTTCACGGTCGAGGTGGAACGTTCTTTGAGAGTGTTGGACGGAGCAATCGGGGTGTTTTCCGCCGTCGAAGGCGTGGAACCCCAGAGCGAGACGGTCTGGAAGCAGGCCAACCGCTACGACGTGCCCCGGGTGGCGTTCGTCAACAAGATGGACAGGGTCGGGGCCCGGTTCGACGAGGTCGTGCAGGAGATGCACGGCAAGCTCGGTGCGAATGCGGTGCCCATCCAGGTGCCCATCGGCAAGGAGGCGGATTTCTCCGGGCTGGTGGACCTGGTCGGCATGAAGGCGCTGATCTGGGACGAGGACGTCCTGGGCGCACAGTTCCGCGAAGTCGAGATCCCTGCCGGGCTTGTCGAGGCCGCCCGCGAGGCCCGCGCACACCTGGTGGAGAAGCTGGCAGAGACGGACGATGCGCTGATGGCGGCGTACGTCGACGGCACGGAGATCGCGGAAGAGGCGGTGCGCAAGGCGATCCGCGCGGCAACGGTGCAGGGGAAGATCTTCCCCGTCGTCTGCGGGACGGCCTTCAGAAACAAGGGCATCCAGAGCCTCCTGGACGCGGTCGTGGACTACCTCCCGTCGCCGGCGGATGTCCCGCCTACCACGGGGACGGTGCCCAGCACGGGGGACTACATCCAGCGGAAGCACGAGGACAGTGAGCCTTTCGCGGCGCTGGCATTCAAGATCATGACCGATCCCTTCGTGGGCAAGCTGACGTTCTTCCGTGTGTACTCGGGCACGCTGCAGTCGGGTTCGTACATTTACAACTCGACGGCGGACCGCCGCGAACGGGTGACGCGGATCCTGAGAATGCACGCGAACGAAAGGGAGGAGATCAAGACGGTCTACTCCGGCGACATTGCCGCGGCCGTGGGGCTGAAGAAGACCACGACAGGCGACACGCTCTGCGACGAGGAGCACCAGGTGATCCTGGAATCGATGGTGTTCCCCGACCCGGTTGTTTCCGTCTCCATCGAGCCGAAGACCAGGGACGACGAGGAGAAGCTCTCCTCGGCCCTGCACAAGCTCTCCGAGGAGGACCCGACCTTCAAGGTGAAGTTCGACAAGGAGACCGGCCAGACCATCATCCGGGGCATGGGCGAGCTGCACCTGGAGGTCCTCGTGGAACGGATGTTCCGCGAGTTCAGCGTGGCGGCCAATGTCGGGAGACCCGAGGTTGCCTATCGCGAGACGATCAAGGGCAGCTCCGAGGCGGAGGGCAAGTTCATCAAGCAGACCGGCGGGCACGGGGCATACGGCCACGTGATCATGAGCTTCGAGCCTCTTCCCGCAGGGACCGGATTCGTCTTTGAAAACAAGGTCATCGGCGGCCGCGTGCCGCGGGAATACGTGCCCGCGGTGGAGAAGGGCATACGGGAGGCCATGGAGAACGGTGTTCTGGCCGGCTACCCCATGGTGGACTTCCGCGCATCCCTGCTGGACGGGTCCTCGCACGACGTGGACTCCAGCGAGATGGCCTTCAAAGTGGCGGCATCGATGGCATACAAGTCGGGCTGTGCAAAAGCCAAACCGACTATCCTTGAACCGATCATGGCCGTGGAGTGCGCGACACCCGAGGAGCACCTCGGGGACGTCATCTCGGACTTCGGCGCACGCATGGGCCACGTGGAGGGAATTGAAGATCGGCCTGGGAGTAAGGTGGTGAAAGCCCTCGTACCCTTGCGTTCCATGTTCGGGTACGTGACGTCGCTGCGCTCCATGACAAAAGGGCGCGCATCACACACCATGCAATTCTCCCACTATCAAGAGACCCCCCGATCGATCCAGGAAGAGCTGGTCGAGAAGATCCGCGGGCAGAAGAAATAGACCCCGGATCCGGAACAATGCGCGGGTGCCTTTGGCACCCTCGCCGGGGCAGGAAACGAACCGCGGACAGTGAAATGGCCGCGGCGCGAGAAATATCCGCGGGCATCGGGGATGCCGGCGGGGAGACGATGCGCGGGCGCCGGTGGCGCCCTCGCCGCGGGAGTTGCGCGTCAGGAAACTGCAAGGAGGAGTTTTATGGCGAAAGAGAAATTTGTCAGGTCGAAGCCTCATATCAACGTGGGCACCATCGGTCACATCGACCATGGCAAGACGACGCTTACGGCAGCGATCACCATGTACTGCGCGAAGAAGTACGGCGACAAGCTGATGAAGTACGAGGACATCGACAACGCTCCCGAGGAGAAGGCACGGGGCATCACCATCAACACGCGGCACGTGGAGTACCAGTCGGAAAAGAGGCACTACGCCCACATCGACTGCCCGGGACACGCGGACTACATCAAGAACATGATCACCGGCGCGGCCCAGATGGACGGCGCGATCCTCGTGGTCTCGGCGCCCGACTCCGTCATGCCCCAGACCCGTGAGCACATCCTCCTCGCCCGGCAGGTCGGCGTGCCCGCCATCATCGTGTTTCTCAACAAGATCGACATGGTGGACGACAAGGAGCTCATCGAGCTCGTCGAAGTGGAAATCCGTGATGTGCTGAAGTTCTACAACTTCCCCGGCGACACGATCCCCATCGTGAAGGGCTCCGCCCTGAAGGCCATGGAGCATCCCGAGGTTCCCGAGAACGCGAAGTGCGTCCAGGAGCTGCTGGACACGATGGACTCGTACTTCCCCATTCCACCCCGGCCCGTGGAAAAGCCGTTCCTGATGCCCATCGAGGACGTGTTCTCCATCTCGGGCCGCGGCACCGTGGTGACGGGAAGGGTAGGAACGGGCGTCGTGCACGTCGGCGACGAGTGCGAAATCGTCGGCATCAAGGATACCCGCAAGACGGTTGTGACCGGCGTCGAGATGTTCAACAAGCTCCTGGATGAAGGCCAGGCGGGAGACAACATCGGGACGCTGCTTCGCGGCATTGAAAAGAACGACGTGGAGCGCGGGCAGGTTCTCGCGAAGCCCGGCAGCATCACGCCGCACAAGAAGTTCAAGTGCACCGTCGTGGCGCTCACGAAGGAAGAGGGCGGACGCCATTCGCCGTTCTTCACGGGTTACCGGCCGCAGTTCTACTTCCGCACCACCGACGTCACGGCCTCCGTGACGCTTCCGGAGGGCAAGCAGATGGTGATGCCTGGTGACCACATCACGGACCTGGCAGTCGAGCTGATCTACCCCATCGCAATGGACAAGGGGCTTCAGTTCGCCATCAGGGAGGGCGGCAAGACCGTCGGCGCGGGTCAGGTCACGGAAATCGTCGAGTAAGTCGCCCGGCACGAAGCCGGATCGGGAGTACAAGATGGCCAGGGAAAGGATTCGGGTGCGCCTGCGGGGATTCGACATCGAGCTCATCGATCAGAGCGCGAAGTCGATCGTGCAGACGGTGCTCAAGGCGGGGTCGAGGGTCTCGGGACCCATCCCGCTGCCGATGAAGATCAACAAGTTCACGGTGCTGCGCTCGCCGCACGTGCACAAGAAGTCGCGGGAGCAGTTCGAGATGCGCACCCACAAGCGGCTCATCGACATCCTCGAGCCCACGCCCGCGGTCATGGACGCTCTCATGCGTCTGGAGCTTCCCGCAGGCGTGGACGTCGAAATCAAGCAGTGAGGCGGAGCATGCTTGCACTCATCGGCAGAAAGATCGGCATGACTCAGCTGTTCAACGACGAGGGGATGCGTATTCCCGTCAGTGTGATCAAGGTTGAGCCGAACGTGGTCGTGCGGGAACGCACGGTGGAAAAGCACGGGTACCGCGCGATGGTCCTCGGCGCCGACACACTGAAAAAGTCGCGCATCCGCAAGCCCTACGCGGGGCAGTTCCCGCAGGGAACGGACCCGAAGCGCTTCCTCCTGGAGTTCAAGGACTTCGAGAAGGAGTGCACCGTCGGGGAGTCCGTGGGCGTGGAGATCTTCGAGGGAGTGCGCTACGTGGACGTGCGCGGCACCACGAAGGGAAAAGGCTTCCAGGGCGTGGTCCGCCGCCACAAGTTTGCCGGCGGCCCCGGGGCTCACGGCTCCAAGTTCCACAGGGAAATGGGCTCCGTCGGCACTGGCGCGTTCCGCAAGATCGTCAAGGGTTCCAAGATGCCGGGCCGCATGGGCAACGAGCGTCTCACCGTGCAGAACCTGAGGCTGTTCCGCGTGGACAAGGAGAGGGGCCTGCTGCTGATCAACGGCGCCGTGCCCGGCAGGCGCGGCGGCATGGTCGTCGTGCTCAAGGCCTCGAAGAAGTAGGGCAGGGACGATGAAGACACAGGTCTACGGATTGGACGGGAACGCCGTGCGGGAGATCGAGCTCTCCGACAAGGTGTTCGGCCGGGACGTGAGCGAGGGGTCCATCTACCACGCGATCAGGAATGAGCTTGCCAACCGCCGGCTGGGTACGGCGAAAATCAAGGACCGCGGAGAAGTCCAGGGAAGCGGCAAGAAGCCCTGGAAACAGAAGGGCACGGGCCGCGCCCGGGCAGGTCACAAGCGCTCCCCCGTGTGGGTGGGCGGCGGCAAGATCTTCGGACCGCGGCAGCGGGACTACAGCTATGTGCTCCCCCGCAAGGTGAAGAGGCTCGCGCTGATCTCCCTTCTCTCGCTGAAGGCGAAGGAAGACAGGCTGCGCGTCGTCACGGATTTCACGGTGGAGAGCGGCAAGACGAAGGATCTCGTTACCATGCTTTCCAACCTCGCGTCGCAGGAGCGGACGGTCGTCATCCTCAAGGACGACGATGCCATGGTGCGCCGGGCGGGTCGGAACGTGCCGTGGTTGAGCTTCCTCAGCTTCAACAGGCTCCAGGCACACGACCTGTTCTACTGCCAGAAGCTCCTCCTCTTGGAGGGGGCCGCCACGAAGTTGAACGAGTTCTACGGCGACGGAGGGCAAGCATGACAATCGAGCGTATCATCATCGAGCCGGTCGTGACCGAAAAGACGAACATCATGAGGGAAACCCACAAGTACGTCTTCAAGGTGGACGCCCGGGCGAACAAGTACCAGATCATGGATGCCGTACGTCGCCTGTACGCCGTGCACCCCCTGAAATGCAACGTGCTGCGGACGGCCAACAAGCCCAAGAGGGTGCGCTACAAGCTCGGCTACACCGCATCGTGGAAAAAAGCGATCATCACAATCGCCCCCGAGGAAAAGATCGCCATTTTCGAAGGCGTGTAAGGAAAGGGCAGGGAGCACCGAATGCCAATCAAGAAATACAGGCCGCTCACCCCGGGGCTGCGCTTCAAGACGAGCCTCACCTTCGAGGAGGTGACGAAGAAGCACCCCGAGAAGGCCCTCACAAAGGGAAAGTCGAAACACGCGGGCCGCGGAGCCGGCGGCCGGATCAGCGTCCGCCGCAAGGGCGGCGGTCACAAGCGCGCCTATCGTCAGATCGACTTCCGCCGCGACAAGATCGGCATCCCGGGCCGGGTCAGCGGGATCGAGTACGACCCGAACCGAAGCTCCCTCATCGCCCTCATCGTCTACAAGGACGGGGAGAAGCGCTACATTCTCGCACCGGAGGGAATGAAAGTCGGAAAGACCGTCCTGAGCGGACCGGACGCGGCCTTCGAGCCCGGTAACGCTCTCCCCCTCGCCAAGGTTCCCCTCGGGATGCAGATCCACAATATCGAGCTCACCCTCGGCCGCGGCGGGCAGATGGCCCGTTCCGCAGGGACGAGCGCCACGGTTGTGGCGAAGGAAGGGGACTACGTGACGCTGAGGCTCCCCTCGGGCGAGATGCGGCTGGTCAACGGCCGCTGTTTCGCCACCATTGGAGAGCTGGGCAACAAGGACCACATGAACGTGTCCCTCGGCAAGGCCGGCCGCAGCCGATGGCTGGGCAGGAGGCCGAAGGTCCGCGGAACCGCGATGAACCCCGTTGATCACCCGCACGGCGGCGGCGAGGGCAAGACGAAGGGCGGACGCCACCCGGTGACCCCCTGGGGACAGCCCACGAAGGGCTACAAGACGCGCAAGAAGCGCAACACGACCAGCCGCTTCATCGTCAAGAGAAGGAAATAGGGGGGAACGGGCGTGTCACGATCGATCAAGAAGGGACCGTTCATCGCGAAGAGCCTGTACAAGCAGGTCGTCGACATGAACAAGAGCGGCGAGAAGCGCATGGTGAAGACCTTCTCGCGGACTTCCACGATCATCCCCGAGATGGTCGGCTACACGATCTCGGTGTACAACGGCAAGACATGGGTTCCCGTGTACGTCACGGAGAATCTCGTGGGGCACAAGCTCGGTGAGTTCGCGCCGACCCGCATCTTCCGGGGGCATTCGGGCTCCGACAAGAAGGTGGTGAAGAAATGAGTGACACGGACAAGGCCGGCGGGAGCGGCGGCGCAAAATCCGCCTCCGGCGATGCGCCTTCCACGAAGCCGGTGCGGAAAGAGCGGCCCCCGCGGAAGATCACGACCGGCTACCGCGCGAACGTGCCGTTCCAGCGCGTCTCGGCGACGAAGGTGCGGAGGATCGCGGACAACGTGAGGCGCAAGCCCTACGTGGAAGCCATCGCTCTCCTCGACGTCCTTCCCCACAAGGGAGCGCGTCTCCTGAGGAAGCTCATCCAGTCCGCGGCGGCCAATGCCCTGGCGCAGAACAAGAACCTGGACGAGGGGATGCTGTATGTGAAGGAGCTGCTCATCGACGTGGGACCGAGCATGAAGCGGATGTGGGCGCGCGGCAGGGGCCGGGCGGACCGCCTCCTGAAGAGGTCCTGCCACATATCGGTTGTCGTCGACGAGATTGGTGCGAAAGAGGTGGGGAATGGGTCAGAAGGTTAACCCGATCGGGCTTCGGCTGGGGATCAACAAGACCTGGTCGTCCCGCTGGTTCGTGGATCCCAAGCTGTACGCGACGACGCTGCACGAGGACCTGCGCCTGCGCAAGACGATCCTCGACGCGGAGGAGACCAAGGGCGCGGACATCGCTGAGGTGGAGATCATCCGTCACCCGCAGAGGGTCACCGTGATCATCCACACCGGCCGGCCCGGCGTGCTCATCGGCGCGAAGGGCGCGAACATCGAGAAGCTGGGCGGGAAGCTGCAGAAGAGCATTGGCAAGAAAATCCAGCTCCGCATCAAGGAGATCAAGCGGCCTGAGACGAATGCGAAGCTCGTCGCGGAAAACATCGGGCGGCAGATCAAGGCCCGCGCCTCCTATCGCCGGGCCTGCAAGATGGCCATCCTGAACTCGATGAAGACCGGCGTGCAGGGGATCAAGGTGAAGATCTCGGGCCGGCTCTCGGGAGCGGAAATGGCGCGGCGCGAGGAGTTCAAGGAAGGGCGCATCCCGCTGCATACCTTCCGCGCCGACATCGACTACGGCACGGCTACTGCCATCACCACCTTCGGGTGCGTCGGCATCAAGGTCTGGATCTTCAACGGCGAGGTCTACGGACCGGCGAAGAAGGACGACGCCGGCCTGCTGGTGCGCCGGGGCCGCGAGGGACGGGACGATCGCGACGGACGCGAGGGGCGCGACGGGCGAGACGTACGCGACCGCGGCCGCGACAGAGGTCAGGAGTAATCGATCATGCTGAGCCCCAAGAGAACGAAATACAGGAAGCAGATGCGCGGGAAGATGAAGGGCCGGGCCACCCGCTGCACCGAAGTTTCCTTCGGCGACTACGGCCTGGTGGCGCTGGAGAAGGAATGGATCACCAACCGCCAAATCGAGGCGTGCCGAATCGCCATCACGCGCCACGTGAAGCGCGGCGGCAAGGTCTGGATCCGCATCTATCCGGACAAGCCCTTCACGAAGAAGCCCGCCGAGACCCGCATGGGAAAGGGCAAGGGCGCACCGGAGTACTGGGTGGCCCCCGTGAAGCCCGGCACCGTGATGTTCGAGCTGGGCGGCGTGGAGCGGTCCATGGCGGAAGAGGCCATGAAGCGCGCCGGCAGCAAGCTGCCGATCAAGACCAAGTTCCTGGTCCGCTCGAGCGTGGAGTAGGCACATGAAGGATTCATTCAAGGAACTGACGTACCCGGAGCTGCTCGCCAAGCGCGAAGAGCTTCGGAAGCAGTTCAACGAGATCTGCGCGAACAAGATCATCGGACACGTGGACAACCCGCTGTCCAAGCGGACCGCGAGGCGGAAGCTCGCCCGTGTGACCACGATCATCCGCGAGTTCGAGCTGGGAATCAGGAAGCGGTAGAAATGTCACGGAGTACCGTGACCGAGGAGCGGCACGTGGAAGAGCAGAAGAAGGTTCAGAAGGTCCTCCAGGGCCGCGTGGTGAGCAACAAGATGCAGAAGACGATCGTCGTCGAGATCCATCAGCGCAAGCTCCACCGGCTGTACAAGAAGTATCTGACCCGGACCAAGAAGATCAAGGCGCACGACGAGAAGAACGAGTGCGGGATCGGGGACACGGTGCGCGTGGTGGAGTCCCGTCCGCTCAGCAGGGAGAAGCGCTGGCGGCTCGTGGAGATCGTCGAGAAGGCGAAGTAGGCGAGGAACGGCCATGATACAGATGAAAACGCTCCTGAACGTCGCGGACAACAGCGGCGCGAAGCTGGTGCAGTGCATCAAGGTCCTCGGGGGGACGCGCCGAAAGTACGCGCGCATCGGCGACATCATCGTCGTCGCGGTGAAGGACGCGCTGCCGAACGCCGCCATAAAGAAGGGCGGGATCGAGAAGGCCGTCGTGGTGCGCACCCACAAGGAGCAGCACCGGCCCGACGGCACGTTCATCCGGTTCGACGACAACGCCTGCGTAGTCATCGACGTGAACAACAACCCGAAGGGCAAGCGCATCTTCGGCCCGGTGGCCCGCGAGCTTCGTGAGAAGGACTTCATGAAGATCGTCTCCCTGGCCCCAGAAGTGCTGTAGGAGGATCGCTAGGATGAGCACGCTGGCAAAGATCAGGCTGCGCAAGAACGACACGGTGAAGGTCATCGCGGGGCGGGAGAAGGGCAAGAGCGGCCGGGTGATTCACATCGACCGGGAGAAGATGCGCGCGGTCGTCGAAGGCCTCAACATGATGAAGAAGGCCGTGAAACAGAAGAAGCAGAACCAGAAGGCGGGGATCACCTCGGTGGAGGCGCCGTTGCCGCTCGGCAAGCTCATGATCGTGTGCAAGAAGTGCGGGCCGACGCGGATCGGGTACGTGATGGACGCGAACGCGAAGAAGCGGGTGTGCCGCAAGTGCGGAGGGGACCTGTGAGCAAGGAGACTCAGGGCGCCGAGGGCGCCGTCGAAAAAGCGGCCGAAGCCCCCGCGAAAGCGGAAAGGGGTGCCGAGGGCGCCTCGAGGGGCACCCCGGGAGCCTCGAAGGGCGGCTCGAAGGCGCCGAAGGAGAAGGGTGCCGAGGGCGCCTCGAGGGGCGGCGAAGGCGCCTCCAAGGCGCCGCGGGCGGAAAAATCGGGCAAGGGTCAGAAGGGTGGGGGCGCTTCCGAAGAGAAGGCCCGGGCGCCGGTGGTCAAGGATCCTCCCGGGTACAAGCCCCGTCTGAAGCTGATGTACCTGGAAAACGTCGCGAAGGATCTCAAGGAAGAGTTCGGCTACAAGAGCGTCATGCAGATTCCACGACTCTCGAAGATCATCGTGAGCACGGGGCTGGGCGAGGCAATCACGAACAAGAAGCTCCTTGATTCGGCCTCCCAGGAGATCTCGCAGATCACGGGACGCAAGCCGGTGCGGACAAAGGCGAAGAAGTCGATCGCGAATTTCAAGGTTCGCAAGGGCATGGATCTCGGCGTCATGGTCACCCTGCGGGGGAACGTCATGTACGAGTTCCTCGACAGGCTCGTCAACGTCGCCATGCCGCGCATCAAGGACTTCCGCGGCGCCAACCCCAACGC
>JBEKXR010000004.1:0-24539 GCA_049511935.1 Spirochaetia bacterium
ATGAATGGTGAGGCCGTACTTGCCGAATCGTTTGGGCAGCACTTCCATCACCCGCTCAGCATCCTCTTTCCGAGCGAACACAAGTACCGCGTCATCCGCGAACCTGATCAGGAACGCCTTTCCTTTAAGGCGCGGCTTCACCTCATTTGCAAACCATCTGTCCAGCACATCATGCAAGTAGATGTTGCTCAATATTGGCGAAATCACGCCGCCTTGCGGGGTCCCCCGCTCAGGGTAGCTCACTCCTCCATCCTCCAGGACTCCAGCTTTCAGCCATTTCCCGATGAGGCGAAGGAGCACTCCGTCACGCACCCGTCTCTTGAGGATTTCTCGAAGGTGATTTTGGTCGAGAGTGTCGAAAAACTTTCGAATATCAAGGTCAATAATCCACCCGCCGCCCATGTCCATCAGACCCTTCCACAGTGCTTCTAGGGCGTCATGCGCTGATCTCCCTGGCCGAAATCCGTACGAGCAGTCCAAAAACTCCTGCTCGTACAACGGCTCCAAGACCATCTGCGCCGCTCTCTGTAGCACCTTATCTTCGAAGGAGGGAATACCGATCGGTCGGGTCTCAGTTCCCGTTCCCTTTGGTATGTATACGCGTCTGACTGGTGGGGCAAAGTACGTTCCTGCTTTCGCCCTCTCCAACAGATCCCTGAGGTTGCCCCCAAGATTCTTCGCGTACTCCGCGGCAGTCTGTCCATCCACCCCCACCGCCGCGTCCTTACGCGTGCGCTGATAGGCTTCATGCAACCACCGCAGGTCAATGTGATGAGCCAGCGATGTGAAACTCACCTCAGGATGAATCCTCGCGAGTTCCGCTATCCGCCGTTGTTTCGTTAACACGTCTACGGATTCCATTGCATCCTCCGTGTGTCCCACCGACAGTTCTACGATTCGACGCCTCCCTTCCCTCCACAGGGTCCCTGTGGGTTCGGTTCCCCCGCTTCATCGGTACTGTGAAGGCGCTACGACTTCTCGCTGCCCGTCTTGCCTCGCTTCGTTTCCTTCGCTCGGCAATACCATTTAAGGCCTGTGTCCTTGGTCTTCGCTCCCCATGGGCATCAGGACACCTTCGCCCATAGGCCAGGGGTTTCTTTATCTGGTGACCCTTATCCAACTCCGAAGGCATGGAGTCAGCGAGATCTCCCAAGTTCCTGGGCGACCCTTGTTCGCATCTGCCCTGCTCTCCGACCTCGGCGGGACCTCCGCGTCAGGCCATTTAACGCTTTGGTGCTATCCCCGCAAAAATAACTGCGAAGACTCCCGCGGTGTGGGTACTAACGAGGCTCAATTACACGGCTTTTGCGATCACTATCTACGCTTCACGGCCATGGTCACCCATGGTCATGCAAGACTCGCTTCCGATTGCTGGCCAAGCTTTATCGGGTTGGATTGGTTACCACAGGGTCGCTACGAAAGGTTTCAGCTATTCCACTTCCCCCTTTCCCAAGCTTTGCTTGGCGCAATATGATTACACCCCCGCGCGAGACTCTTCTCGCTGTAACGCTTACTGTGACGCTTCCTGAAGCTGTCGAAGTGCGGCAGTACCTTTTAGTTTTTCGTTGTACTGCGCGTAATCGAAGGCTGTCTTTCCCTCGTTGCTTTTCGCTTTTCCGTCTGCCCCAGCCCTCAGGAGCGTGGTGATCACCTCGGGATTCGGGTTCCACCCAGCGGCCCACTGCAGGGCGGTCCCTCCGTATACCAAGTCCCGAGCCTCTATGTCCGCGCCAGCCCTCAGGAGCGTGGTGATCACATCGGGATTCGGGTTGTGCCAGGCGGCGAGTATCAGCGGGGTCTCGCTGCCACTGCGCGCATTCACATCCGCACCCTTGTCGATAGCGGCTTGTACATCCTGCGGCGTTCCACCTATTACAACCCCCAAGTCCGTCGTCTGTGCATACGCCGAAGCCTGTGCAAACAAAAACGCAACAACTACAACGACGATTCGCTTCTCCATTTTGTTTCATCCTTGGCCAAAATCTATTTTTTCACCTGCCCATGTCATGGACCTGATCTTCCCCTCCTGAAAGCCGCAGCGTAGGTTGGCTCGTCAGTCGTTGAGGAACGCCAGGTCGAGCTGGCGGAGGCGCGCGGGGTCGGCGAGTAGGTCGATTTCGACGATCTTCCCGCGCGTGATCGTGAAGCCGAATACGACACGCGGCCGTCCGCCCGGAGCCCACACGGCTCCCACGGCTCCATTCACAAGCGCCGGTTGTGCGGCCTGGGCCCGGCCCTTGAAGGTGTCGGCCACGGCCTTCACACCGAGAACTTCCCTCGATGCGCCCATACGCACGGCTGCGCTGTCGGCGCGGAGCACCTCGTCCGGGTCGAGCACCGCGAGAAGAGCGTCGAAGTTGCCGTCGCACGAGGCAGCGAGGAAGGCGTCGACGACTTCTCGCTGGCGGGTGAGATCGGCGTCGGGAACCTTGGCCGCTCCCCGCACTCGGCGGCGTGCGCGGCTCGCGAGCTGCCTTGCTGCGGTCGGATAGCGCCCCTCGATGGGAGCGATCTCGTCGAAGGGCACGGCGAACATGTCGTGCAGCACGAACGCGACCCGCTCGGCGGGAGCCAGCGTTTCGAGTACAACGAGCAGCGCAAGACCGACCGAGTCGGTGAGTAGTGCTTCGTGTTCGGGGTCGATCCCATCCGCGCTCACGATCGGGTCGGGCACGTGCGCCCCCCAGGGGCTCTTCGCGCCGCAACTTGCGCCTGCGCAGCAAGTCCAGGCAAACCCGGGCGACGACCGTCGTCAGCCATCCGCCCGGGTTCTCGACTCCGCTCGTGTCGGAGCGACTGAGCCGTAGCCAGGACTCCTGCACGGCGTCGTCCGCTTCGCTGAGCGAGCCGAGCATCCGGTAGGCCACCGCCCTCAGGTGGGTCCGGTTCTCCTCGAACCGCTCCGCCAGCCAGTCGTGTTCATCCATCGGTCACATTCCCGCAACCCGTTCCGTCATATCAGTGTGACGAACGAAACCCAGCCGATGTGACAAGGAGATCAAGATGAGCGAGCAATATTTAAGCCCTTCTATCAACTTTCAGGGCCGGGCCCGCGAGGCCATGGAGCTTTATCACAAGGTGCTGGGCGGCAATCTCGACCTGCAAACCCTAAACAAGCAGGGCGTACACAGACCGGCCGGCCCCGGGGATAGCATCATGCACTCGCGGCTCGAGGCCGACGGCGTACTCATCGTAGCCTCGGACGGCCACCCCGACTACCCTGCCAAAGTCGGCGACAACATGGCCATTGCCCTGGGCGGCACGGACAAAGACCGGCTCACCAAAATCTTCAACGACCTGGCCGAAGGCGGCAAGATCAAGATGCCGCTGGCCGAGCAGTCCTGGGGCGCCGATGTTGGCTGGCTCACGGACAAATTCGGCATTAACTGGGTGGTCAGTATCGACAAGGCGTAGCGCCGGAACGGCAGCTACTCGTCGCGCAGCTCCGGCCTTCAGAAGCGTGATGATCACACCGGGATTCTGGTTGTTCCCCGCGGCGTACGTGAGGGGGGTCCAGCCGTCACTGGTCCTGGCTTCGATGTCTGCGCCCGCATTCAGGAGCGCAGTGATCACTTCAATGTGTTCTTGTTGGAGCCGGCGGCGACCATCAGCGAAGTCACGCCGTTATCATTCTGGGCGTCGATGCCTTTACGAGCTGTCAGGAGTGAGGTGATTACCTCGGGGTTCTGATTGAATCCAGCAGCGTATATCAGCGCAGTAGCTCCGTCGTCATCCTATTCTTAAGGTCCGAGCTTGCCTTCAGCAGTGTGGTGATCACCTCAGGGTTCTGGTTGTTCCTGGCAGCGAACAGCAGAAGGGTGCAGCCTTCCCTAGTATGAGCGTTACTGTCAGCGCCTGCTCTCAGGAGTGTGGTAATCACCTGAGGATTCTCATTGAATCCGGCGGAAGTTCAAGGAGTTCCCTGGTTCGTTCGTCCACTTTGTGAGGGCGGTGGTCCCTCATCGACACCCCTCGAACTGTACGACGACGCTCACCACGGAGTAGGGCTCAATCTCGACTCGAACAGTATCTCCACTCAGTGAGAGCTTCCCCTGCTCTTCAAGACGGTTTTCATTCAGGTCTGCCTGCCAGGCGCGGGAGGGCGCGCAGAAAAAGCGCAGTACCGTCGGGCCCTCTTTCCCTTCGGTCTCGTACAGACGCACGAGGAGTCGGCCGGCCGGCTGGTCTTCCGGCATCTTCAGGGTGGAGAATGATGCCGAGCCCTCGACGGAAAGAAAACCCTGGGTCAGCGGGAGGGAGCCCGCGTGAGCGGTGCCTGACACGACGACAAGGGGGTGTGCGCGCTCCCTGGCCGCCGACACCAGGCCGGCCGTCGCCGTGCAATCGGCAAGCGATACAGAGAAGCCGAAGCGATGCACGCCGAGCTCGGGGTGAGGATCGGGGTCGATCGAGCTGCGGAGCAACGAAAGCGATACTGCGTTACCGGTGCACCTGAATCCGTGGGACTGGTCGGCGGTCAGCATGAGCGCCTTGCGGCCGGTTTTACGGGGAACGCCGAGTACCCAGCTGTTGGCGGGCTGGTCGATCTCCGCGGGAGGACGGTCGATCGTGCCGAACGGGACGTCGTAGCGGTAGGCCTTCAACTCTCCTGCGGCCGGGAGGAAGAAATTCAGCTGCGGCACCCCCTGTCCCTTGCGGCCCACCTCGAGCCATTCGCATTCAACCGCCCATGAAAGGCCCAAGGCGCCCCGGTCCAGGGAAACGGTGGCCTTCAGTCGCGAGGCGCCAAAGGGGAACTCGTAGCTCAGCGACTGCCGCAGACCTTCCTTTCCGCCGACTGGGGACAGCCTCACGCTCTCATGGAGGCAGCGCGAGGCTATCCACCGTCCCACCACCCACGCGGTCATTCCCCTGCTCTCGTCCTCCTGCACAAGGCGGAATACACCGGCCGGCCGCGAGAGATCCAGCATTTCCTCGCCGGACTCCTTGTCGATGAACGAGCGCAGGGCGGCGGTCTGGGGATCGAACACGGCGCGCACGCGCTCGTTCTCCAGGACATGCTCCTCGGGACGCTGAACACGCGGTTCAGCCCCCGTGTGCACGGGCAGGTCGTGCGGGAGCCCCTCGCTCAGGGAGCACGTGGTGTACCCGCAGCCCGGCACGGAGACGGCAACCAGCACGCGCAGGTACTGATGGCCCCAGTAGCCGGCGCCGAAGAAGGGATGAATCTCATTCGGGATGATCTGGTGAGGAAGCGCGTTACCGGCGGCATCCTTCACCAGCAGGCGCGCCGGATCCCCGGGCCAGTCCCAGATCGCCGCCTCCGCAACCTCCGTGCGGGTCCAGGGGAGCGGATTGAACACGTGGAAAATCCGCGTCCTGCCTCTCCCCCGCTCGACCTGAGACAGCTTGAAGTCCGAAACACCCCAGCCTGCCCCACCGCCCTCGGAAAGGTTGGCCCGCGCATCCTCCCGCGGGTCGCCCAGCGAAGAGGTGTCCACGTGCGCGGCGAGCCTTCGCAGGGCAAGGGATTCCTCCGTCCCTGCTGAAGCCAGCGCTCGCTGGATCTGGCCGAGAGCGTACTCGCGCGTATCCACTGTCCCCGAACCGGTGACGATGTCGTGGAAGTGATTGAACATCACCGATTCCCACGCACGTGAGAACTGGGCTGTCCGGCTCGAGGAAGAGGTGACCACAGAGGCGATGCTGGAGAAGGTCTCGGCCTCGACAAGCCGCCGTTCCGCGGCACGGTTGGCCGCCTTGATCCGGGACTGCGACGTGTAGCAGCCGTCAAAGATGGCATTCAGCTCCCGGTTCGCCACGGGAAGCCGTTCCGCCGCATTCTCAGCGGCCTGGAAGAACTCGCGGAATGTTCCGAAGCGGACACGCGGGAAGATCGGCCACCCGTCCATGTCGATGATCCGCTCGATGTCGCGCCGTGTCGGACCCCCGCCGTGATCGCCGACGCCGTAGACCCTCAGCATCAGGTCGATCCCATGCTTCCTGCAATATGCCGGCGCTTCCACCGCCATTGCGGCGGTCACCTCGCCGTTGTACCAGAAGGGTTCCCGGTAGCAGAGCACGGACGCTCCCGATGGGGCCTGCCAGCGATACAGGCTGTGCTCGTCGCTGCCCCGACAGTGATAGTACCATCTCACGCCCGCCTGGCGGAGGATCTCGGGCACGTTGCGGCTGTGTCCGAAGGTATCCGGCTCGAAGTCCAGCAGGAGCGTATCCGGCGAAATGTCCAGCAGCGCCGAGAGGTAGCGCTTGGTGTACAGGGCGTGACGGGCGAGGCTCTCTCCGCTGGGCATGTTCTTGTCCGCCTCCACCCACGTGGAGGCCGTGACCTCCCACCGCCCCTCCTTCACGCGCCTCCTGATCTCTTTCAGCATTTCAGGATCGTGCTCTTCGACGACGCGGTACGCGGAGGCCTGCGACTGCGAAAAGGTGAAGGCAGGGTACTCCGTCATCAGCGTGAGGATCGTGCGGAAGGTATCCAGCGTGACCGCCACGGTTTCGTCGAATCGCCAGAGCCAGTTCATGTCGATGTGCGCATGCGCCGGGCACACGATGGTGATCGACTTCGCCTGCGCCGCGAGCGGCTGGAGGCGGGCCTCGGTCTCCTCCACGGTCTCCCGGGTGAGCGCTCCCTCCACGGCGTGTTCGGAGGCGATGCTTTCAACTGTGGTGCGCAGGAGAGCTTCGTGTGCGCGCCCGGAGGCACGGGACATCGCGACCGCGTATTCCAGCTCGGAGAGAATCCGCTCCGCCCAGTACCCTTTCGTTTCGTTCCTCAGGGTGAGCAAGTGAGAGATCATGTCATTCATCCAACGTCAGCTCCTCGCCGGCCGGGCCGCGACCGGCCTGAGTGTGCGTCCAACTTTTTGAACAGGTCAAGTACGCCCGAGGCCCGCACGGGCCCGCAGATACGCGTCCCGCGTGACGATGCCGACGATCCGATCCTCATCCACGATCGGAAGATCGTAGATCGAATGTGTGAAGAAGAGGTTCTCGATCTCCCGCAGCGACGAGGCGGGGGAACCGGCCACTACGCGCCTCACCATGTGAGAGCTCACCGGCGCCGTCATCTGCCCGCCACGCCGCGCCTTCATGATGTCTCTCAGGCTCAGGTAGCCGCAGAGTTTTCCCCGGGGGTCGATGACGGGCATCCCGCTGCGGTCCGAGTCCTCCAGGAATCGGGAGGCGTCCAGGAGGGACCAGTCGTGCCGAATCGTTTCCACGCGCCTCTCCATGATCGCTGCGGCGCTCACCGCGTCGGCGAGCATTGTTTTCAGGCACGCCTGCAGGGCGTGAAAGGTCTTCCGCCCTGGCTCCCCCTTCAGGAGGGCCGAGGCGGCCTGCGCGTGTCCCCCGCCGCCGAACGCGCGGAGGAGACGCGAGACGTCCAGGCCGGGCGCCTGGCTGCGCGCGATGATCAGGGTCTCGTTGTCCCTCGTAAAGGCGAAGACGGCGAACAGCGCGTCCGGGCTTTCCACCTCGAAGACCTTTTCCACCACGGCGGCCAGGCCGCCGAACTGCCGGTCCATTTCCCGGTACACGGTGAGCACGAGGTGACCGTGCACGGTCTGGTAGGAGAGCCTGTTGAGGAGCTCGTGGAAGAGCGTGATCTGGGACTCCTCCGTGAGCGTGCGGAGGAAGGATTTCACCAGGGGGAGAGATGCTCCCTGCGAGATGAGCCACGCCGCAGCCTCGAAATCGGCGCTCCTCACGCTCTCGTGCGTGAAATTGCCCGTGTCCGCGTAGATACCGGTGAGGGCGATGGTCGCATCCTCCGTGCGAAGGATGCACCCGCGGCGCATCGCTTCCCCGGCGAGAAGGGTTGTGTTGGCCCCCACCTCGGCCTCCCGCACCACCGCGCCATCGATGTCCGACGATTCTTCGGGGTGATGGTCCCAGACTTCGACCGGCGGCAGCGGGTCGATCATCTGGAGGTACTCCTTGATGCGGCCGAGGGAGCGGGTATCCACGACCACGATCTTCTCCACTGGTACCCCCGACAGCTCCTCCATCGACGCCATGTCCAGGTAGTCGGCGTAGAGGTTGTAGAGAGTGCGCGCCACGGGGTGGATCAGCCGGCTGCGGACGGCCTGGTATCCCGGGTACAGGACGCGGGCCAGCGCGAGCGAGCCGAAGCAGTCGAGATCCATGTTCGTATGGCCGACGATGATCCTCATGCGGGTGAGTGTAATCCCAAAGCGAGGCCGGCGCTACGAGGCGTCGTTTCCGAGGATGCGCAATGCGTCCTGGCCCTCTTCGCGCTCGTGCCGGAACTGGCGCGTGTACAGGTCGTGGTAGCGGCCGCGACACCTGATCAGCTCCGCGTGAGTACCCATCTCCATGATCCTCCCGCCGTCGATGAACACGATGCGGTCCGCCCTCCTGATCGTCGAAAGCCGGTGGGCGATGATGAAGCTGGTCCGGCCCCGCATCAGGGCTTCCATGCCCTTCTGGATGAGGCTCTCGGTGAGGGTGTCCACCGAGCTTGTCGCCTCGTCCATGATGAAGATATCCGGACGGGCAAGGATCGCGCGCGCGAGGCTGAGCAGCTGTTTCTGCCCCACGGAGAGCCTGTTGCCTCCTTCACCGACCTCCGTGTCGTATGCCCGCTCGAGGCCCCGGATGAATGAGTGGGCCCCCGCCGCGCGCGCGGCGTCCTCGACCTCCGCGTCGGATGCGTGGAGCCTCCCGTAGCGGATGTTCTCCCGCACGGTACCCGAAAAGAGGTGGGGGGTCTGCAGGACCATGCCGATGCGGGACTGGATTGCGTGCAGCGGCAGACACCGGGAGTCGCGGCCGGCGATCCTGATCTCCCCGCCCTGCGGCTCGTAGAACCGGCAGACCAGGTTCACGATGGTCGACTTGCCCCCGCCGGTGGGACCGACGAGCGCGATCGTCTCACCCTGGCGCACGTGCAGCGTAAACCCCTGGAGGACCGGCGCACCCTCCTGGTAATGAAAGTCCACGTGATCCAGCTCGATGTCCCCTGCCATGGACAGAGGGGTCCCGCGCACGCCGAGGTCGCGAACCCCCGGCCCGTCCACGATCTCCGGCACCGCATCGATGAGGGAGAAGGTGCGCTCGGCGGAGGCGATGGACTGCTGCATGTCCGCGTACACCCGTGCAAGGTCCTGGATCGGCCACATCATGAACGTCACGTACCCGAGGAATGCCTGGATGCTGCCCACGCTGAGGAGGCCTCCGAGGGCCTGGCGCCCGCCGAACCAGATGACCGCCCCCACGGCGGCTGCGCTGATGATCTGCACGATCGGAAGGAAAAGCGCGGAGAGCCATGCCGCCCGGAAACCCGCGGCCCGCATGTCCCCCGTCAGCCGGGAGAACTCGCCGAGATTGGTGCGCTCCCGGCAGAGCGCCTTCACGACGCGAACGCCGGTGATGTTCTCATTGTAGGCGGCGGTGATCTTCGAGTTGAGGCGCCGGACCTTGCGGTATTCCGCGACGATCCGGCTCTTGAACCGCACCGCCACCACGACCAGGAGGGGAACCGAGACGACGATGATGGCGGCAAGCTTCGCGTTGATCAGGAACATGAAGACGACGGACGAGACGAGGTTGGTGAGCGCCCAGCAGATGTCGTTCAGGCCCCACGTGATGAGCCCGGCGATCCGGCCCGAATCCGACGTGACCCGCGCCATGATCCAACCGACCGGGGTACGATCGAAATAGGAGAAAGACAGTTCCTGCAGGTGATCGAACATTCTCCTGCGCAGGTCGTACTGGACCCTCTCGCCGAGGATCCCGGCGAAAAGCACCATCGCGCAGACAGCGACGGCCTGCCCGGCGATGATGCCGGCGAACAGGAGCGCGATGGGGATGAGCTTCGAAGCGTCATGAGCGAGGATCGCCTCGTCGATCATGCGGCGGTTGAAGAAGGTGAAAAGCCCGTCGCCGAAGGCGACGAGGGAGATCAGGACGCAGAAGGCGAGCACCCGGGGCCAGTAGGGCGCGATGGCGCCGAGCATCCGCAGCACAATCCGGCCGTTGAAGGTGGAGGTGAACTCCTCGTCGTCGCGCAGGAGGTCAGGCACGTGTCACCTCCTCCCTCAGCTCCGAATCGATGCGGGTCTGCAGGTCGAACACGCGCCGGTACATCCCGTCGGAGCACAGCAGCGACTGGTGCGTCCCGCGCTCCACGATGCGGCCCGCGTCGAATACGAGGATCAGGTCGGCCCTCATCAGGCTCTGGACCCTGTGGGCGATGATGAAGGTGGTGCGGCCCTCCATGAGGTTCTCCAGCGCGGCGCGGATGGCTGCCTCGGTTTCCGCGTCCACGGAGGAGATCGAATCGTCCAGGATGAGGACGCGCGGGTCCCTCAGGATCGTGCGGGCGATCGCCACCCTCTGTTTCTGCCCGCCGGAGAGCGTCACGCCCTTCTCCCCCACCAGCGTGTCGTACCCAAGGGGGAACGAGAGGATCACGTCGTGGATCGCCGCGGACCTCGCCGCCTCTTCCACCCGCTCCTGGCTCACTTCGCCGGCCACGCCGTAGGTGATGTTCTCGCGGATTGTGCGCGAGAAGAGGAACGGCTCCTGCTCGACGATTCCCACCATGCGCCGGAGCGAATGCCGCGGGTACTCCCTGAGCTCCCTCCCGTCCAGCAGGATGCTTCCGGCGGAATAGTCGTAGAACCGGGGGACCAGGTTGACGAGGCTCGTCTTGCCGGATCCGGTGGAGCCGAGCAGCGCGATCGACTGGCCCGGCTCGCAGCGAAAGCTCACGTCGCGGAGAACGGGCTTCGCCGGGTCGTATCCGAAGGTGACGCCGCGAAAGACCAACTCCCCGCGAACCTGAAGCTCGCCATCGGGAGCGCTGGACTCCAGCGCTTCCTGCGGCTCCCTCATCACGCTCCGCACGCGGCCGTAGGAGACGAGCCCGGTGGAGATGTCCACGATGATCCGGCCGAGAAATCGTATCGGCCAGATGATCTGCGCGATCATCGCGACGAACGCCATGTAGGTACCCACGGAGATGACTCCGCGCAGGGCGAGGGAGGCGCCGAGGGCAATGCCGAACACCATCTGTGCGCCGCACAGGACGTCGGTGAGCGGCCAGTACAGCGCGTTCAGGGTGACGAGCCGGCGCCCCCGCCGGAACTTTTCGCGATTCACCTCGTCGAAGCGCTCCATTTCGAAGCCCTGACGCGCGAATGCCTTCACGACGCGCACACCCGTGAGGTTCTCCTGGAGCACGGTGGAGAGCACGGCCTCCTGCTCCTGGTAGCGCTCGTACCTGCGGGAGATCGCCCTGAAAAAGACCACGGACACGCCGAGGACGAGGGGCATGACGATGAGCGAGAGCAGGGCCAGACGCGCGTGGAGAGCGAGAAGCGCCGTGAAATTGACGCCGAGCAGAAGGACGATCCGGGTGAACCCCACCGCCTGGTCCGCGTAGAACCGGCGCACGACATCGATGTCCGAGGTGGCCCTCTCGATCAGGTCACCCGTCGGAGTCCGATCCAGGTACGCAAAGGGGAGCCTCTGCACGTGATCGTAATAGGCATCGCGCAGCCGGCGGATCGTTCCCTCCGCGGTGCGTGAGGAAAGACGGCCGGAGAGGAAGGAGGAGCTTCCCTGGAGCGCCGCGAGTCCGATGAATGCCGCCACGACCCAGAGGATGGCGGTGAATGAGTGACGGGGAAGCGTTACGTCGATGAACCGGCGCAGTAGGAGGTAGGTGCCGGTCTGGGACACGATGGCGATCCCCATGCACAGGGCGGCGGCAGCGTAGCCCAGGCGGCAACCAGTCATGAGACGCAGCAGGCCGAGCAGGCGGTTCTTCGAGCCGTCGGAGCCGGGGTCGGCCTGTTTCATCGGCCGAGCCGCCATTGGGCGAGCTTGGAAAGAACGAGCGCTGCGGCAACGAGGCCACCGATCACCGCGGCGAGCAGCAGGAGAACGAGGGACTTTCCCGCTGCAGGCGGCCGCGTGTCGTCCGGCACGGCCTGCGCGAACCGCGCCGCCATGAAACCGGCGGCGGCAGGGAAGAACATCCAGCAGGCTGCCGCGCGGAACACGTCCAAGCCGGTGACCAATCGCGCGCCTTCCAGCAGGGCCGCCGTTGCGGCAACGCCGAGCACCACCCCATGAACCCAGAGCGGGATGCGCGGGACAAGGGCATTCAGCACCGGGGCGAACAGGGAACCGCAGACCACGCTCGCCAGCCCCAGGACGAGAAGCGGCCAGGAGCCGGCAAAGGCTCGTCCAAGGCTCACTCCCTCCGGACCCAGCCCGGCATAGAGCAAGGCGGCGAAGGCGAAACCGGGGTACCGCATGAGTGACCGGCCCGCCTCCACGGGCGTGAGCGCGAGGGATTCGAGCACACCGAATCCTCGACTCTTCGCGGGGCTTTTGTTCGCCAGGAAAGAGGGGATATCCGACGAGCTGCCGGGACCGATCCTCACCGCGAATCCCGTATGCGCCGCGACGAGCCCTCCATCGATGACCGCAGTTGCCCGTGCCGGCAGGATGAGGGTGCGGTGGCTGACCACGCGGGACAGCCGTGACGCGGCGACACGGGTGACGAGCTCATCCGTGCTGAAAAGACCCGAGGCCGCCGCGCTCGCCACGCCGAGCCCACGGGTGTCCAGCACGAGGATCCAGCAGTCGATGCCTCCCATGTCGCGCCGGAGCAGGTCGAATGAGAGCCGGTAGCTCGCGGTCACGAGCACCGGGGAGCCGCCATCCGGCCTGCCCAGCGCGTAGAGTCCGGGGGCCACACGAGATTGCGCGCCGAACCTTCCCAACCGGCAGCGGACCGCGCTCCACCAGACGTCGGCGGTCCATCGATGACCCACCCTGATGAACCCGGGCATCTCTCCTGCTGGGGATGTCATTCCGAGAGTATCCCGCCCGGAGAGCCGGCAGGTCAACGGCGGCGCTTCCGCCCCCCGCCGGCGCACTCGCCGACGGCGCTCTTGACTTTCCCGGGAGCCGGCGTTCCTTTTTATTCATGAGCAGGCATTCGGGTCCGGTGATCCTTCTAACGGCGAAACTCGAGGACGGGCAGGAAGCGCGCGTACGCGCTGCGGCGCCGGGCGCGCGCATTGTGGGTGAGCCCGAGCTCGCGGCCGACCCGGGTCTCGTTCACGAGATCGAGATCTGCTACCCCCGCCTGCCGTCAGCCCTGTGGAAAGACGCGAGGAAGCTCCAGTGGCTGCAGTCCAGCTATGCGGGGATGGATCTCCTCCTCGCTCTGCCCGAGGCGCGGCAGCACACGGCGGTCTTCACGAACGTGCATATCCATGCCGACTGCATCGCCGAGCATCTCTGGGGAATGACGCTCATGCTCACGCGCAATCTCCACAAGTCTCTCCGCGCCCAGGATTCGGGGAAATGGGAAACGGCAATGGTTTCAGAAGGCGTGGAAACATTGGCGGGAAGGACCCTCTGCATCGCGGGGCTCGGGGTCATCGGAGCACATTGCGCCGCGCTGGGCCGAGCCTTCGGCATGCATGTGATCGGGATCAGCAGGCACGCGCGCCCCGTTTCTTCCGCCGATGAGGTGGTGGGACCGGAAAATCGCCGCGATGTCTTTGCCCGGTCGCGCATCATAATGCTCATCCTTCCGGAGACGCCGGACACGAAGGGCTTCGTGGACAAGGCAGAGCTGGACGTCATGCAGGGTGCGTTTCTCCTGAATGCAGGAAGGGGCTCCAGCATCGTCACGGACCAGCTCGTGGGGGCGCTCCAGGACGGCAGGGTGAGGGGCGCGGGGCTCGACGTGACCGAGCCCGAACCGCTGCCGAACGGCCACCCCCTCTGGAGCATGCCCAACGTCATCATTACGCCCCACTACGGGGGCGTGCATCCCGGGTACGGTGAAGAGGCATTCTCCGTGTTCTGCTCGAACCTTGAACGGTGGGTGCGCGGCCAGCCGCTTCAGAACGTCGTGGACAAGACGGCGGGGTACTGATGGCCACGGAAACCGGGGCTGCGCCGGACGCGGCACGCGCATCTGCCATCCCTCCCCGTGTGCTCGTGGGAACCAGCGGCTATTCGTACGATGACTGGGTGGGCCCCGTCTATCCGCAGGGCACCTCGCGCCGGGACTTCCTTTCCTTGTATGCGCGCGAGTTTCCCGTGGTGGAGCTGAACTTCAGCTACTATCAGCAGCCGAATCCGCGCACGCTGGAGCGCATGGTGGCCGGCACCTCATCGAGCTTCACCTTTGCCCTGAAGGCGCACAGGAGCATGACGCACGAGATCGGCGAGAGCTGGGAGAATGACATCGCGGAGTTCCGCGCCGGGATCCAGCCGATGGTCGACGCGGGACGGCTTGCCGCCGTCCTGCTTCAGTTCCCCTATAGTTTCGCGTATACCCCGGAATCGAGGTCACGGCTGGCGTCGCTCTGCGGGAAACTGGAGGGACTGCCGCTCGCGGTGGAATTCCGCAAGAGCGAATGGCTGAGGGAGCAGGTCTTCGAGGGGCTGCGCCGGAGGGGCGTCTCACTGGTGAGCGTGGACGAGCCGGACCTCCCGAAGCTCCTTCCGCCCTCCACCGAGACGACCGGGCGTTTCGGCTATGTGCGGTTCCATGGACGAAACAAGGCGGCGTGGTGGACGGGGGACAATGCCTCCCGCTACGACTACCTCTATGCCAGCGAGGAGCTGGAGGAATGGGTGCAGCGCATCCGGCTCATATTGTTGAACGTGCCGGTGCTCCTGCTGTTCTTCAACAATCACTGGCGCGGAAACGCCGCGCAGAACGCGCGCGAGATGCGGCGCCTCCTTCAGCAGCACGGCCTCATGTGAACCACTTGCTCGTCGACCCCGGGGGCGTGTAGTCGCTGATGTACGCCATTGCCTCGGCGGGGCTTGCGACGAAAGGGCACGTTGCCCGGAAGGCGGGCTTCGCGAACTTCTGCTCGTAGAACCGCTCGAAAAAGGCGGCCAGGTGGTCGAAGAAGCCCTGCGTGTTCACCGCCACCAGCGGCCCCTTGAGAAAATCGAACTGCTTTTGGGTGATGACCTCCGACATCTCCTCCAGCGTGCCGAAACCGCCGGGGAGAGCCACGAAGGCGTCGGACATCTCCATCATGCGCGCCTTGCGATCCCGCATGTCCCTGGTGTACTGAAGCTCGTCGCAGTCGAGGTTCGGCACGCCGGGCCGGTTCATGAACTCGGGCATGATGCCGATGACCCGGGCCCCGTGTTCCTTCGCCGCACGGGCCGCGGCTCCCATGAGACCCACCCTGCCTCCCCCGTAAACCATCGTATGGCCGCCGCCTCCGATCAGCGCACCCAGCTCCGCCGCCACGGAGCGGTACACGCCGTCGACGGCGTCACTCGACGAGCAGAAGACGCAGATGTTCATCGCCCGGGACCTCCGCGCGCACTATACGCGGGGCGGGCGGAGGCGTTCAAGGCGGGCCATTGAAATCGCGCTCGTCCTGGCTCGCTCATACGGCCGCTGCATTTTTCCGCCGGGAGGTACTTGACCAAGCGGCAGCACGACCGTATAATTATGCAATCGTGAAGGATAATTATACGGTCGGGTCAGGAACACGCTCGCGGCGGCCGTCCGCGCACTCGCCGCGTCCTGGGACGCACTCCCGCCACGGCCGCACGCGAGGAGCGCCGCCGCGCGGGGCGCGCCTGGAGGCCATCCGCCGGATCATCGCGGAGAACGCGGTGGACAGCCAGGAGCGCCTCACCGAGCTCCTCCGCCGGGAGGGCTTCGAGGTGACGCAGGCCACCCTCTCGCGGGACCTGAAGAGGCTGGGCATCGGCAAGGCGCCCGCGCCGCAGGGGGGATACACCTACGTCCCCGCGGAAGGCGAGGTGAAGCCGGGATCGGATGCGACGTACATGCAGGATTTCAAGAGGGGGTTTCTCTCGGTGGAGTTTTCATCGGCCCTCGGACTCATGCGGACGCTGCCCGGGCACGCGAGCAGCGTGGCCTCCGCGCTGGACAACCTGCGCATCCGCGAGGTCCTGGGCACGATCGCCGGAGACGACACCGTGCTCGTCGTGCCCCGCGACGGCGTGACGCCGTTCCGGCTCATCCGGGCGCTGCGCGCCCGGATCCCCGGTTTTCCAGGAGGAGCGTAGATGAAGACAGCGGTGCTGGGGGCGACAGGCTATACCGGGCAGATCCTCCTTCGGATCCTCGCGGCGCATGCAGATGTGGAGCAGATCATTGCGGCATCCTCCTCGCAGGCGGGCACGAAGGTCAGGTCCGCGGATCCCGGGCTTCCTCCCGACATCGAGCAAAAAATACCGGGCGGTCGGCTCGTGTCGCCCGAGGAGGTCCTGAAAACCGCCACGGGCAGGGGCGGGATCGACGTGGTCTTCTCCGCGCTTCCCCACCTGAAGTCCGCGGAAATCTGCGCGCCGCTTTTCGGCACAACCGTTGTCATCGACCTGTCGGCGGATTTCCGCCTGCATGATCCGACCGTCTTCCTGAAGGCGTACGGGGTGCCCGTGCCGAAGCCGGACCTGCTCTCCCGTGCGGCGTACGGGCTGACGGAATGGCACACGGATGCGATCAGGAAAGCTGACATCATCGCCAACCCCGGGTGCTACCCCACTGCCACGCTCCTTCCGCTCCTTCCGCTTGCTCGGGAGGGCATGCTGAAAGGCGCCGTGATCGTGAACGCCATCTCCGGTATCTCCGGAGCCGGGCGTAAAGAGAAGCTAGACCTCCTGTACGTCGAGCGTTCGGAGAACGTGAACGCGTATAACCCCGGCACCTCCCATCGTCATGCTCCCGAGATCGCGCAGGAGCTCCGGGCGGCCGATGGCTCCCTTTCCCTTTTGTTCACGCCCCACATGGCGCCCCTGCGCCGGGGAATGGCCGTCACCACCGTGGTCGAGCTGGCTCGCGAGCCCGCCGAGTCCGGACCCGGGAGCATCGCGGAGACGTATTCGCGCGCCTACCAGGGGCGCCCTTTCATCGGCATCGCGGGCGACCGCGTCCCGCAGACCCGCGAGGTATGGGGCTCGAACAGGTGCGACATCGGATGGAAGCGCGAAGGCCGGCACATCATGCTCTTTTCCGTCATCGACAACCTGGTGAAGGGCGCATCGGGCCAGGCGGTGCAGAACATGAACATCCGGTTCGGCATCCCCGAAACCATGGGGCTGCGCACCGCCGGGGAGATGTAGGGTGACCACGATCGTCGTGAAGATCGGCGGGAGGGCCGCCGAAGACCGCGAAAGCCTCGGGGCGCTGTGCGATGAGCTGCGGGACGTCTCCCGCGAGCACCGCCTGGTGCTCGTGCACGGCGGGGGCGCCGAGGTCACCAGTGTCTCCCACAAGTTCGGCATCGAGCCCATATTCCGGGACGGCGTCCGACAGACCTCGCCGGAGGAGATGGACATCGTCGACATGGTGCTCGCCGGCAGGGTGAACTCCCAGCTCGTGCGGATGCTCCGCGCGCGGGGCCTTGATGCGGTCGGGTTGAGCGGCTCGGATGGCGGCACGTTCACCGGCGAGCCCATCGGCGGGCGCGGCACAGCCAACCGGACAGGTGAGGTGACCCATGTGGACGTCCGGCTCCCGCTCCTGCTGCTCGACGCCGGCTTCGTGCCCGTTCTCAGCTCCACCTCGATGGACGCGGAGGGCAACGGGTTGAACATCAACGCGGATACCGCGGCCTTCCGCCTGGCCGCGCACCTGGGGGCCGCCGCGCTCGTCTTCCTTTCCGACATCCCCGGTGTCATTTCTGACGGCAGCGTCGTGCAGGCCCTCTGCGCGGAGGAGGCGAAGTCGCTGATCAGCCGGGGCGTGATCAAAGGCGGCATGGTGCCCAAGGTGACTGCCTCCTTCGATGCGATGGACAAGGGTGTGAAAAAGGTGATCATCGGCCAGTACGAAAGTCCGGGTTCCCTGGCCCGGCTGCTGGAAGGGAAGGAAGGAACACGACTATGGAAATGACCCGCACAAAGGCCGTCCGCGCCGAGCCCGCCCTGGCCTCGAACCTCCCCTTTCCTCCCCAATACGGCAGCGAGCTTCTCGTGATCTCGCGCGGCAAGGGCGTCTGGCTCGAGGATGCGGCAGGAAGGCGTTACCTCGACTTCGCCGGCGGCATCGCGGTGAACGCGCTCGGCTACGGCCGTGCCGACCTGGCGAAGACCGCAATGAAGCAGATGCGCCGGCTCAGCCACATTTCCAACTTGTTCACCACGGAACCGGCGCTCGCCCTCGCCCGCGCCATGCTCGCGCAAGGCCCCTTCAAGTTTGCCTCCGTGTTTTTCGGCAACAGCGGGACGGAGGCGAACGAGGCAGCCCTCAAGTACGCCCGGCTGCACTCCCTGAGGACAAAGGGGCCAGGCCACGAAAAGCTGTTTTGCTTTTCCGGGGCCTTCCACGGCCGCACCCTCGGCGCGCTGTCCTGCACGCCCTCCCCCAAGTACCAGGACCCGTACCTTCCCTTGATCCCGGGCGTTGTCGTCGCACCCTACAACGACCCGCGGGCGCTCGAGCGTACTCTCACGGAAGAGTTTGCCGGCGTCATCGTCGAAGTCATCCAGGGGGAAGGCGGCCTGGCCGTGATGACCCCGGAGTTCGCGCGCGCCCTGAACCAGGCGTGCGCCAGGACCGGCGCCATCCTGATCGCCGACGAGGTCCAGACGGGCATGGCTCGGACAGGCACCTTCTACGCGTCCGAGGGCGCCGGCCTTCAGCCCGACATCATCACCCTGGCAAAGCCGCTCGGGGGCGGCCTTCCCTTGTCAGCGGTGCTGATCCCCGAGAAGGTCAACGCCCTCATCCACCAGGGCGACCACGGCACCACCTTTGGCGGAGGCCCGGTCACCACGGCCGTGGCAGGAAGGGTGTGGGAGACTGTCAGCCGGCCCGAGTTCGTCCGGCATGTTCGGGAAACGGGCGATCAGCTGCTGAGAGGGCTCGAGCGCATCAAGGCCGCGCACCCCGAAAAGGTGGGAGAGCTCCGCGGCAGGGGCCTTCTGTGCGGGTTCGAATACCTGGGCGGAGAGGTCAGAGACTTCCTGGACACCCTGCGGGTGCGGGGAATGCTCGCCCTGCGATCGGGCGCCAATGTCGTTCGGATTGCGCCGCCCCTGGTCATCACGGGGAGAGAGATAGAGATCGGAATCAAGCTGATAGAGGAGGCACTGCGGTGAGCGAAGGCACGGGCGTCCCGATGAAAAAAATCGTCCTTGCGTACTCGGGAGGGCTGGACACCTCCATCATCATCCCCTGGCTCAAGGAGAGATACCCGGGTGCGGAAGTCGTCGCCGTCTGCACGGATGTCGGGCAGAACGAGGACCTCTCGGGGCTCGAGGCAAAGGCAAAGGCATCGGGCGCCTCAAAACTGTACCTCATGGACCTGCGGGAGGAGTTCGCCCGGGACTACCTCTTCCCGATGCTCCGGTCGGGAGCGATCTACGAGGGCAAGTACATGCTGGGCACCTCGATCGCGCGTCCCCTGCAGGCCAAGGCGCAGGTCGAGGTCGCCCTCAAGGAGGGTGCCGACGCGGTGGCCCACGGCTGCACGGGAAAGGGAAACGACCAGGTGCGCTTCGAGCTGGCCTACAAGGCGCTTGCGCCGCAGCTCACCGTCATCGCCCCCTGGCGCCTGTGGAGCATCAGGTCCCGTGAAGAGGCCATCGACTACGCGCAGAGCCACGGCGTCGACCTTGGGAGCATCTCGAAGAAGAACATCTATTCCCGGGACATGAACGCCTGGCACATGAGCCACGAGGGCGGGGACCTGGAGGATCCGTGGAACAGGCCTCAGGAGTCGTTGTTCCAGCTCACGAAGTCACTCCGGGACGCCCCGGACAAGGAGACCGAGGTACGCATCGACTTCGAGAGGGGCTTCCCCGTGAGTGTGAACGGGAAGAACGCATCCCCGTTCCAGATACTCACCCTTTTGAACGAAGCGGGCGCCGCGAACGGCATCGGCCGCACGGACGCCGTCGAGAACCGCAGGGTGGGAATGAAGAGCCGCGGGGTGTACGAGACTCCGGGCGGGACGATCCTGTACACCGCCCTGCGAGAGCTGGAGATGCTGACACTGGACACCGACTGCCTGCACTTCAAGCAGAACGTGGCCCAGACCTACGCCGACCTCGTGTACGGCGGGAAATGGTTCACCCCGCTTCGCGAGTCACTCGACGCGTTCATGGAGAAGATCTCCGAGTTCACGACGGGCACGGTGCGGCTCGCGCTGTACAAGGGAAACATCATCATCGCGGGAAGGAAATCGCCGTACTCACTCTATCTGAAGGACCTCGCCTCGTTCGGCGCCACCAGTTACGACCACGCCGATGCCACGGGCTTCATCAACCTCTATGGCCTGCCGGCCCTTGTTGCATCGCTGGTGCACAGAAAAAAGTAGCGAAGACACGCCTGCGCCGCCGGACCCACGCACGCGAGGTCACACACGCGGGTTCGGCGGCATTTGCTGCACGGCAAAACTTTGAGTACCCGGCACGATTGACACGTCGGGCGGGAAAAAAATGCTTGCGTTGTGCCGGGAGACCGGGTAAAATCGTCATGCTTTGGTCACGATTTCTGCTGCTTTTCGAGGTGTACCTCCCTCATCGTGTCCCCACAATCTCTATTTCTCGGAAAAGGAGTGTGTATGGCTGTGAACCTGTACGTAGGGAATCTTCCCTACCGGATTGACGAGGATTCCCTGCGTCAATTGTTCACCCCCTTCGGAAACGTCGAGACGAGCAAGGTCATCAAGGATCGACAAACCGGAAGGTCGAAGGGCTTCGGCTTCATCGAGATGGCGAGCCAGGCCGAGGCAGAGGCGGCGATCAAGGGCCTGAACGAAACCGCCCTTGACGGACGCAATCTGAAGGTGAACTTCGCAAAGCCCAAGGAGCCCCGAGCGGGCGGCTACGAGGATCGGTAGTTCAGGTCCTCGGGCGTGAAAGGAGGAGGTCGTCCAAACCGGGCGGCCTCTTTTTTTTCGGCAAAACGTCAAGAATCAGAACGATGAGGACAAGGGCGATCAAGGCCCGCGGCAACCAGTCTCCGAACCGCGTGTAAGGAGTCAGTGAAGCCTCCCTGTAGATCGGGATGTCCACGTCCCTCCATGCGCGCTCAAAGAATGGTATGCGCGTGCGGATCTCCCCCCAGGGTCCGACGACGGCCGACACTCCGCCGTTCGTCGAGCGGACGAGCACCCGCCGGTTCTCGATCGCACGAAACCGGGCGACCTGGAAGTGCTGTATCTCCGATGACCAGGTCTTCGACCAGGAGTCATTCGTGATGTTCACCAGCAGGTCGGCGCCCCTCAAGATGAATTGCCGGCAGAGATCGGCGAATGCGTCCTCGAAGCAGATCGGGACACCGAAAGACAAGGTCCCCCCTGCGGCCAGCGGAACCTTGAAGACCGTGTACCGCGTGCCGATCACCCAGGGGTTCCAGATCCCTACGACGTTGCGGAAGAAAAGCCGAACGGGTTCAAACTCGTAGAAGGGGATGCTCTCGGCAAAAGGCACAGGGTGCATCTTGCCGTAGGTATCCAGCACGGCCCCGTCCTTCGAGGCGAGCACCGCCGCGTTCCAGAACGCCTGCTTGTCCAGATCGATGATGACGATCCCGCCGAAGAGGACCGGCACCCCCCCCTTCTGCACGCCGGGCACCAGCGCATTCTTCGGAGGAGAGTAGGTGCCGTCGAGATTCACGCCGACGCTGGACACGGAGCTCTCGCTCCACACGGCGAGATCGGGCCTCCGCGGCAGCGAGCGCACGGCTTCCACGGTCAGGTTCACGTTCACGTCGAGGCTGTTCTCGGTGCCCTTCCCGTTTTCTCCGCCCCACGGATCGACGTTCTGCTGGACAAGGACCACGTCGGCCTTCGAGGCCGCCGGGATCGGCGTCGCCATTCTCCAGACGCCATACACGAATGCACAGGCGAGGAGGAAAACGACGAACGCGCCCTGCCTTCGGAAGAGCAGACGCCGGCCCGCCAGTGCATACTCCGCGATCAGCGCGTTGATCATCGCCATGAGCAGGGACAGGCCCCAGACGCCGGTGATGTCGACGAACTGGATCAGCGGGAGGACGTTCCCCACAGGATAGGCAACAAGCCCCCACGGGTAGCCGAAAAACCCGATGGACTTGAAGTACTCGTAGACGGTCCACCCGATAGCGAGGAGAAACGGACGGCACCGAGTGCTCAGCCGGGACAGCCCGAGGAGGAAGGGAAACACCAGGGCATTGACGCCCATGTAACCCAGGGTCGTCCCGCCGTACGTCCACACGGAGAAGCCCTGGAAGAACATGAGCCAGAAATTAGAAAGGGCGGTCGAGACGACGCCGAACACGAGCCCGAGTCGCGCGGCGAACCCGAATTTCGGTGCACGGGAGATGGCGTAGAACGCCGGTGCAATGCAGATCAGTCCCAGGAGTGCATTGCCCCAGTAGAAGCTCTCGTCCGGCTTCTGGCCAAGGATCTTGATGGCTCCACCGACGAACTCGTTGGGGAGCGCGAGAGGCAGGAGGACCGACGAAAGCAGGGTCAGGAGAAGCAGGCGCCACTTGAGAGCAGGGGTCATCCGGGAGAAGGTATCTGAACTGAATCCTAGCATCAAGCGGAGATCACTCCTCTGTAACGCGCCGCACGCACCCAGTGTGGCTCGGAACATGCGCCCGCATGCGCCGCGCCTTGACAGCCCCCGGCTCGGATGGTAGATTGCGAGCCGAAATCGGGCTGTAGCGCAGTTGGTTTAGCGTACTTGCTTGGGGTGCAAGGGGTCGGCGGTTCAAATCCGCCCAGCCCGATTTTCTATTAATTCCTTGTAATTCAAGCAGTTATATGCTATTTATAAACCTTCTATAGGGTGCTATATTCTCTCCTAAAGGCTACTTTGTAGCAGATATGTAGCAGGAGGGAACGCTATGCCGCATCTGAAAGCAGTTTCAGCCTACACTCGCAAGCTCAAAGAGGGTGTCTATTGGTACGCTTCCTGGCATGAGGACGGCACCCGAGTTGTCCGTCCTACGGGTGTTACATGGAATCCAAGACGCCGGGACGGAGGGCGAGCCGAAGCAATCGAGGCAGGGCGCAAGTTACGCGACGAGAGGGAGGCAGGCCGGAGGAAACCGGGCGAGGGAGAGGTGCCCACGTTCAGCAAGCACGCCGGGGGATTCTATGCTCTGGACGGCGCGTACCTGAAGCGACAAGCCGACAAAGGGAAACGGCTCAATGCTCATTGGGCGAATAGCCTCCAGGCGATGATAGACAAGTACGTCATTCCGCGCTGGGGAGAGACACGGCTCGATTCCTTCAACGCCGTTGAGGTTGAGAACTGGCTCGTCGATCTGCCGCTGAGTAGTCAGACTCGCCGACACCTTCTGTACGGCTGCCTTCGAGTGCCGCTTCGGGAAGCCGCCCGGGAGCGCATCATAGCGTTGAACCCCCTAGAACTCGTCGAGCCGCCGGTCAAGGAGAGCCGGAAGCGCGACATTTTGAGCATGGACGAGCTGCGGCTCCTATTCCCGTCTACCTGGGAGGCGCTTGTCGCAGTATGGGGGCAGCCGAAGTATGCAGCTCTCTTCATGACGATGGCGACAACCGGGATTCGAGAAGGAGAGATACGGGTGCTACAGTGGCGGCACGTACTCCCTAACGGCTGGCTTACAATTGAACGGGCTGTGAAGATTGACGGAACAATTGGAGCGCTGAAAAAGCGAGAGCGAAGCGGAGAGCCGCGCGTCGTGGCGCTTCCGGCGCGAACTCAGAGCGCGCTCGTACAATGGCGGGCTGCAACGCCATTCAAGGGACGGGACGACCTTGTGTTCTGCGGCGATGGCGCTGACCATGTTCTGAATCGGCGGACCTTCCAGGATGTTTTCGCTCGGGCTCTGGACGGAGAACACCGTGGGGATGTAAGCAAGCTGGCCAGAGTCGCCAAGGGAGAGCGGTACCTAACGCCGCATAGTCTGCGCCATACATACAACACAATGATGCGTCGAAGCATTCCCGCCGACGCGCTCCTCGCTCTCATGGGTCACAGAGACTCAAGGATGAGCGAGCACTACGATCATCCAGAGATAGCCGATAGGATCAAAGCCCTTGAAGGAGTGAGGAATCAGATTGAGACTGCGCTAAGCTGGTGAGAAGGACTTTTGTCAAATGCTGAGTCTCCAAGGGTCTTGATATCTGGCTTGCGGACATCCCTCGGTTTCTATAGACTGGGGTCTGCAAAAGTATGGTGTGTCCTCGTTGCAGGTCCGAAATCACCGAGAACTCTTGGTCGTGTAGGAAGTGCGGGCAGGATCTCTCAGGCGGAGTTGTTTTTGTGACAGGGATAAGTGGCTCAGCCACTGAAGGAGTCTTGACTTCGGTAACTGAGGCCGCGACAAGAGAAGGGCATAAGACAAGACTGCATGATGTTGGCGACCTCATGTACAAGTATGCACGAGAGAATGATCCCGGAGTTGTTTGGGAGCGAATACTCGATGCTTCACCGCGAATTCTGAGGCTGCTGAGAGCCCTCGCATTTCAAGAAATCTCTGCAGACGTCAAGTCGGAGAGAGACACCGTACATATCGTTGATCTTCATCTCTGCTTCAGATGGAAGGCCTATTTGACGAAAGGTTTTGAACC
>JBEKXR010000005.1:0-23758 GCA_049511935.1 Spirochaetia bacterium
GACCTCCTTCATTTCGGGCGCCCAGTCCTTCCAGTGGACATGCTCGATTTTCTTTCCGAGTTTTTTCACCATTTCGACAGGATCCGTCCCGCCAAGCCAGGAGTTGCCCGTGTCCATGTTGAAGGCAAGGGCGTTCGATTTGCACGCATCGAACAGCTTCTCCATGAAGCCGATTGAATCAGAATACCTGCCGTGCGGCTCCACCAGGATCTTCACGCCGAGGTCTTCCGCCATGCGGAGAGGTTCGTAGAGCCTTTCCCGAACAAGGAACAAGGCTTCGCCTTCCGTGAGCTTCTGTCCGAACCCGGTTTTCGGCTCACCTTCCGTGCTGATGATGTGCCTCACCCCGATCGTCGCGGCGGCCCGGACCGCTTTCATGAGCTGTGAAGTCTGGTAGCGCCAAGGAGCCGAAGGGTCGAGCAGATTTGCGTGGGCGCAATAGGTGCTGATCGTCAGACCGTACTTGTCAAAGAGCCGTTTCAGGTCGAACGGATTCGCATCGAGGCTGGCGAGCGCCGTGAAGCCGTATTCGACGCCCAGGCAGGCACCGTCGGAATTGTCCGTGACATCCGCATACTTGAAGCCCAGGTTCCTGATCCTTTCAAGCTGTTTCTCGAGCGTCGAGAAAGGATCGATCAGCGCGAAGCAGCCAACCTTCATTGCCATACGTCCTCCCGCGCCTACGGCGTCACCTTGTATCCACGGCCCTTCAGGTAGTCGCGCACCCACTTGATGCTCTGCGGCATCAACTTATCGCCGGAAGCCTCGGGCGAAATCGGGATGGTGCGTCCCGTCTTTTCCATGATGTCGAAGCACTTCTTGATGTTTTCAGCGTTGACTCCGGAACCGACGGGGGCTTCGCTGCTGGCGATGCCCGTTTCCTCTCCCCGCATCTCGCTGGAAAGCGCAGCAGTGACATCCTTGATGTGCATGTGCACGATATGGTCCTTGACGAGATCAACGAACTTCGCCGGATCCTGGCCCGCGATGTAGGCGTTGCCCGTGTCGAAATTGATTCCGATATGCCTGCTCTTGTTTTGCGTCACCAGGCGCAGCATGCTCTCCGGCTGGGTCGTCAACCAGCCGTGCGGCTCGATGGCGACGATTGCATTATGTCGCTCCGCCACCGGAAGCACCAGCTCCATGTGGTACTTGATGACGTTGTACCATTCCTCCTTGCTCCGTCCCGGCGGATATTCGGCGCTGTCCGTGACGACATAAATCTTGCATCCGCTGAGCATGTCGCCCCAGGGGATCGTCTTGCAGAGGACTTCGACCGAATGCATGCTCCAGATCGGGTACCCGCAGTCGATCGACTTCAGCTCCAGCTTGTTCTCTTTCAGCACGTCGCGCATGATGTACGGATCGTCATCGACGCTCACGTAGGGAAGGAAGCCCAGCCCTTCCAGCAGGTTGAAACCCGTTTGCGTCGTCAGCTCGATGTATTTTTCGCCGAGCGCCGCAATGCGCTTCAGGATTTTTCCCACCGGCCACCAATCCGGTCGCCAGTTGTCCGTGCTGACAGTCATCTCGAACGGCATACTCCACCTCCTGGGATTTTTTTGCCTCTGATCGGCACAATTGGGTAAGACCGAATGCTATCATGCGCTGATCGGCGCCGTCAAGAAATTTCGTCCCACGCATGAGAAAAGAAACCGGGAATCAACCCGTGCCGATCAGACTTGACGAATTGAGAGTGTTCTGCGAACATGCCCTCATCAGCAAATAAAGTACAATGAGGCGGGGAGTCGACTGCGCGAACGCGGGGGCGTGCGTCTGTTGAGAGCGCCTCATGACGGACCCGGACGAGGAGGAGACAATGGCAAAGAAGAAGATTTCTGTCGGCACCTGGGCGTACATCTGGGGCGGCTACTCGGACAAGCCGATACCGTTTCCCACGGTGGTGAAGAAGCTGAAGGAGCTGAAGTTCGACGGTATCGAATTCGGCGCCTTCGCCCCGCACCTCGAGCCGAACACGAAGGAAAAGCGCGCGGAGATCAAGAAGATGCTGGACGACGCCGGCCTGGGAATCTCGGGGGTCGCGGCGCCGTTCCCGTCCCCGATCACCACGAGCAGGAAGGACTACCTCGACGTCGTGAAGGGTCACCTCGAGATGTGCCACGAGATGGGCATCCGCAAGCTCCGCACCGAGACGAAGGATCCCCCGACGGGGATTCCCGGCGGGCTGGACTACGAGACCGCATTCTCGAAGGCCGCTGAGATGTGGAACGCCTCCGCAGACCTGTGCGCAAAGAGCGGCGTGAAGTTCGTGTGGGAGTTCGAGCCCGGATTCCTCTTCCACAAGCCCAGCGAAGTAGTGCGCATGACTTACAAGGTCGACCATCCGAACTTCAAGGTCATGTTTGATTCCTGCCACGCGTACATGTGCGGCGTTGTCGCCTCACGGCAGATGGGTGCCAAGGAGATCCTCCCCGGCGGCGTGGTCCAGTTCGCCCACATGCTCACCGGCAAGATCGGGGCGGTCCACTTCATCGACTCGGACGGCACGCTGCACGACAACCATACCAGCACGCACGCGCCGTTCGGGAAGGGCGTCCTCGACTTCGATGCCATCACCAGGGCGATTTTGGAAGCGGGATATGACGACGAGTGGTGGCCCATCGATCTGTGCTACTGGGAAAACGCCCTGGAGGCCACGGCCCCGGCAAAGGCGTTCATGGACAAGCTGGTCGCGAAGTTCGGGCAGACATAGACGATGCGGGCCGGCCGGTCCCCACAGACCGGGCCGGCCCTTCTTCCCGAAGAGGAGAGCCATGATCATCTACGGCATCAACACGTTCCTGTGGGCGTCCCCGTTCAAGACGGAGCATCTCCCGCTGCTCGACAAGGGCAAGTCTCTCGGTTTCGACCTGGTGGAGATCCCCATCGAAGGCGAGCATGACATCGACTACGCGAAGGCGGCGGAGGCATACGCGCGAAACGGCCTGAAGTGCTCCCTGTGCGCGGTGATGGGAGCCGGGCGTGATCCTTCCCACGAGGACGAGGCGATCCAGAAGGGGGGAGTCGACTACCTGAAGCACTGCATCGACGCCGCGGTCCAGCTGCATGCGATTGCACTGGTCGGTCCCCTGTACGCCGCAGTCGGACGGCAGTGGCAGTCGACTCCCGACCAGAGGAAGCGCGACATGGAGCGCTGCGCGAAGAACCTGAAGCAGGTGGCACGCTACGCGGAGGACAACGGGGTCACCCTTGCCCTGGAGCCGCTGAACCGGTTCGAGACGAGCTTCATCAACCTGACTGAACAGGCCCTCGAGCTGGCCCGGATGATCGACAGCCCGCGGGTGAAGCTGATGATGGACACCTTCCACGCCAACATCGAGGAGAAGAGCCTCGGCAAGGCTATCGAGGCTGCGGGACCCCTCATGGTCCACCTGCACGCAAATGAGAACGACCGCGGGACTCCCGGTACGGGCCACGTCCCCTGGAACGAGATCGCCGCGGCGTTGAAGAAGGTGAAGTTCGACGGGACCCTCGTTATCGAGTCCTTCTCCACCGAGGTGAAGGAGATCGCGCGCGCCGCGGCCGTGTGGCGGCCCCTGGCGCCGACGCCGGACGGCCTCGCGAAGGACGGCCTGGCGTTCCTGAAAAAGCTCTTGGCATAGGGTCGGCCTTACGGCCTTCCATGGCCGCGGCCGACCCTGGCATCCATGTCTACGGAAAGGAGACGCGCAATGTCGAGACCAGTCACTTTGTTCACTGGCCAATGGGCCGACCTTCCCCTGGAGACGCTGGCGAAAAAGGCGAGCGCCTGGGGCTTCGACGGGCTTGAGCTCGCCTGCTGGGGCGATCATTTCGACCCGGAAGCGGCCCTGGAGAAGGACTCTTACGTGAAGGAGAAGCGCGCGCTGCTGGAGAAGAACAAGTTGAAGTGCTTCGCCATCAGCACCCACCTCGTCGGTCAGTGCGTGGCCGACGACCCGATCGATGATCGGCACAAGGCCATCCTTTCCCCCCAGCTCTGGGGAGACGGCAAACCGGACGGCGTGCGCCAGCGCTGCGCCGAGCACGTGAAGAAGACGGCGAAAGCGGCGAAGCTCCTCGGGGTGAACGTCGTGAACGGTTTCACCGGAAGCCCTGTGTGGTCGAAGCTGTATTTCTTCCCTCCCACCACGCAGGCGATGATCGATGCAGGCTACAAGGATTTCGCCGCGCGCTGGATTCCCATCCTGGACGAGTACAAGAAAGAAGGGGTGAAGTACGCCCTGGAGGTGCACCCCACGGAGATCGCCTACGACATCGTAACCGCCCGGCGGACGTTGGATGCGCTGAAAAACCACCCGGCGTTCGGTTTCAACTTCGACCCCAGTCACTTCATCCACCAGTTCATCGACCCCGTGGCGTTCATCGAGGAGTTCCCCAAGCAGATCTTCCACTGCCACGTGAAAGACTCCCGGGTCCAGCTCAACGGCAGGAACAGCATCCTCGGTGGCCACCTGGACTTCGGAGACGGCCGCCGGGGCTGGGACTTCGTTTCCCCCGGGCACGGGGACGTGAAGTGGGACCCCATCATCCGGGCGTTCAACCGCATCGGCTACAAGGGCCCCCTGTCCATCGAGTGGGAAGACAGCGGCATGGACCGCGATTGGGGCGCCCCGGAGGCCCTGGCGATGATTCGAAAGCAGGATTTCGCCGCATCGGCAGTCGCTTTCGACGCGGCCTTTTCGTCGAAGTAGCCCGGCCGGAGGAGGAAAGCGATGGCGGAGAGCAGTTTCAGCTCAATGGCGGGTGTGAAGCCCACCGTGTCCGCGCCCGAGGTCGGCATCGGGATGCTCGGCTACGCGTTCATGGGCAAGGCCCACTCGAACGCGTTCAAGAAGCTCCCGTACATGATGTACCCTCCCGTGGCCATCCCAAGGCTGATCGCCGTGTGCGGGAGAGACGGCAAAGCCGCCGCAGCGGCGGCGGAGCGCTTCGGCTACGAGGGCTACTACACCGACTGGCGCAGGATGCTGGAGGACAAGAGGGTCCAGCTCTTCGACAACGGCGGTCCGAACGACGCGCATGCCGAGCCGTGCATCGAGGCGGCGAAGGCCGGAAAGCACGTTTTCTGCGAGAAGCCCCTCGCCCGCAACGCGCAGGAGGCGAAGACCATGCTGGACGCCGCCGTGAAGGCAGGCGTGAAGCACCAGACTGCGTTCAACTACAGGTTCGTCCCTGCCATCCGGCAGGCATGGGAGCTGATCAGGAGCGGGAAGGTCGGGAAGCTCTACCACTTCCGCGCGTTCTACCTGCAGGAATGGATCATGCCGCATTACAACACGCCGATGATCTGGCGCACCGACAAGTCGCGCGCCGGAAGCGGCGCCCTGGGAGACCTCGGGTCGCACGTGCTGGACCTGGCCCGGTTCCTCATGGGCGAGGTGAAGAGCGTGAGCGCCATGACGAAGACCTTCATCTCCGAACGGCCGCTGCCCGGCGGGAAAGGCATGGGGAAGGTCGACGTGGACGATGCGTTCGTTGCGGCCATGGAGTTCGCCAACGGCGGCATCGGGACGCTGGAGGCCTCCCGGTTCGCGGCGGGCCACAAGAACCACGGGTTCTTCGAGATCAACGGGGAGAAGGGGAGCATCCGGTTCAACCTGGAAAAGCTGAACGAGCTAGAAGTGTTCTGGGTGGGTGAAGAACCGAAGGAAACCCAGGGCTTCCACGAGATCAACGTCACCGAGGGCTACCATCCCTTCATTTCGAACTGGTGGCCCCACGGCCACATCATCGGGTGGGAGCACACCTTCGTGCACCAGTTCCACCATTTCCTGGACTGCATCGTGAACAAGAAGGACGTCGCCCCGTGCGCGGCGACCTTCGAGGACGGCTACCGCAACAACGTGATCTGCGATGCCATTGTCGAATCAGCGGCCGCCCGGAGGCAGATCGACGTCAAATTCTGAGGAAGGAGGGCGGGGGACGGGCGCCTGTCCGGCCGCCGCAGGGGAATGAGCGACCTCTCCTACCTGAAGAGCTGGATCCACGCGCGCGCCACCCCGGCAGCCGGCGGGAACGGCCGGCACGAGATGGTCCGCGAGTTCGAGCAGTTCTTCACCTACATCTTCAACAACTCACCCGACGGCATCAGCATCCTCGACCTCGACTTCACGATCCTCGGCGTGAACACCACGATGGAACGGTGGTACGCCCACGCGGCGCCGATCGTCGGCCGAACGTGCCACGAGGTGTACCACGGCCGCGCGGCCCCCTGCGAGAGCTGCCCGTCCACCACCTGCCTCAGAACGGGGCGGCCGCAGTCCGGCCTCGTACCCTACGAGGCCGCGGACCGGGTCGTGGGGACGCAGGAGCTCTCCGTGTTCCCGCTGTACGACGACGCGGGGAAGCTCTTCTGCCTCATTGAGTACGTGCGTGAAGTCTCGGACTTCAAGGAGGAAGAGCGCACGATCGAGAACCTGAAGCGACGGATCCAGTTCCAGGACCAGACCCTGCACGAGCAGGAGATCGCCCTGGAGGTCCTGCTCCGCCGCAGCGACCGGGCGGAGCGCAGGGCGGCGAACGACGTGGCCGCGAACATTTCCCTGGCGATTTCCCCGGTGATCGCCCGGCTCAAGGAGAGGCTCGCCGGGACCGAGCTCGCGGATGTCGTGCTCCTTGAATCCCTCCTGGCCCGGGTCACGTCCCCGCTCATCGGGAGGCTGGCCGCCGGCAGCAGGGAGTTCACTTCGCGGGAGAGGGAAATCGCCTCCCTCGTCCGGGACGGACGCACGAGCAAGGAAATCGCCGAACGCCTGTGCCTGACGATCAAGGCCGTGGATTTCCACCGGATGAACCTCAGGAAAAAGCTGGGCATCGGGGGCTCGACCCAGAGCCTGCAGGCGCGGCTGCTGGACCTCGAGCAGCCCTAGCCGCTTCAGGCGAGGGGCGCCGAGTCCATCGATCGACGAAAGGCGCCCCTACACCTTCGGCACCTTGACCAGCCTGCCGTCCTCGAGGCCGCTTCGGTAGATGGCGTCCGTGACCGCCGCCACCTGGCAGGCGTCGGCGAAAGTCGGGACCGAGTACGCCTTGTCGGGCTGGCCCAGCAGCTGCAGGCCCAGGTGCAGGTACTGCCACCGAAAGTACTGAAGGTAGCCGTTGATCAGGCCCGGGACAGTGTCGGTGTTCAGGTGGCCGTCGGCGCCCGGGTCGGAGACGTGGATGTGAGTCCAGCCGCGCTCGCGCGAGGGGACCTTGACGCCGTCGGGTCGCGTATGCGAATAGAACTTGAGGTAGCCCTGGTCCTCGAGCTCCCACTGCACGCCGCCGCGATTGCCGTGAATCGAGTTCTCGAAGAATGCCTTGTGGCCTGTCGACGTGCGGTTCGACCGGAACGTGATGGCACAGCCGTTGTCGAAGGAAGCGACCGCCTCGAAGGCGTCGACCGCCTTGCCCTTTGCCCGCTTGTCCGAGCCCCGGATCATTGTGAGGTCCTCACCGTCGCCGTCGTAGATGCGCGTTTGTGCAGACACCCCGGTGATCTTCCTGCCGAGGACGAACTGGATGAGGTCGACCTGGTGGGCACCGAGGTCCTCGATCACCCCGCCGAGGCCCTGCTCCGCCTGGAAACGGAAGTTGGTCCGGCCGCCGCGCCCCCAGTCCTGGAGAAACTCTGACGCGCCCTCGAAGTAACCCGACTTCCCCAGGACGAGGCCGTCCTGGACAAGGCGGCGCGCCTCGAGCACGCCGGGGGCGCCCTGGTAGCAGAACGTGACCATGGTCGGGGTGCCGGCCGACTTGGCGGCGGCCGCCATCACCTGGGCGTGCTCCAGCGATGAGCTCAGGGGCTTTTCGCAGACGACGGCCTTCCCCGCCTTGAGCGCGGCGATCGCCATCGGGGCGTGCTCCCTGTTCGGAGAGGTCACCACGACGAGATCGGCGCGGCCGATCTCCTTCTCCCACTCCGTCGACGTGCGGTTGTAGCCGTAAATCTTCTGGGTGACCGCGAGCTTGTCGGCGTTCCGGCCTGCCACGCAGTCCATGACGAACTCCAGGCCCCGGGGCCGCAGTTGCTGGTTGGCCTCGAGGATGGCATGGGGGTGGGCGATGCCGCCCATGAACCCCTGTCCGATGACCAGGACATTGATCTTTTTCATGGCACCCTCTCGTTGACTGTTCTCCGCCTGCACGGCGGGCTTTTCGCTTGGCCCTGAGCTTCGACTCGCCATTGCCGCCTTGGCAGCGGGGCTTCGTCTTCGCCACGGCCTTCCCGGACTATAGCCTCCGTCTGGGAGGATGCCAAGTGGCGGGCCGCGAACCGCTGGTCCTGCAAGGAGAGCAAGACGCAGGCATGGAAGATTCGTGGTGAGGGAAGCGAAGCAAGGCGAAAGGATGACCCTAGGCTCTACCTAGGGCTAATTTCGCCATTGTCTGGTATTCCTCTTTGCCTGCGCGCGGGCAATACTGCAGACGGCGCCATGCGCCGCGAAGGAGACAACCCCATGAGCACGAGCGACCCGGTTTTCCAGCCAATAAAAATCGGAGCCCTCACGGCTCAGAACAGATTCGTGATCAATGCGATGGAATGCTGCGACTCGGACGAGGAAGGCAACCCGACGGAACGGACGTATCGCCGCTACCGTAACCTCTTCGAAGGAGGCGCGGGATTGATCGACCTGGAGGCGATCACGGTGCAGTACGAGTCGCGCAGCCGGCAGTTCCAGCTCTCCGTGATGCCCCGCAACCAGAAGGCGCTCACGAAGATGGTGGAGGAGCTGCGAAAGATCAACCCGAAGCCCCTCCTGGTCTGGCAGCTCACGCATTCAGGAGAGCTCAGCCATCCCGGATTCTCGAAGCGCGTGTGCGTGAAGCCCCTCCCGGGATTCGGCGGGGAGCTCATCGACGAAGAATACGTCGACAAGACCATCGAGCAGTTCGTCGCCGCGGCAAAAATCGCCCGCGACTGCGGCGCGGACGGCATCGACTTCAAGAACTGCCACGGTTACCTGGACTCCCAGCTCCTTCGCCCGTACAACGATCGCAAGTGGAAATACGGCGGCCCCTGGGAGAACCGGACACGGTTCACCTACACCATCTATGAGCGCATTCAGAAGGAGATCAGTGACCCGAAATTCATCATGGGCTCCAAGGTGTCCATCTGGGAAGGCTTCCCCGGCGGCCAGGGATCGGCGGGCCCGGATTCCCCGATCATGGACATCAGGGAGTCGCTGGACCTCGTGAAGGGCATGGAAGCGCGCGGGGCAAAGTTCATCATCGTCTCGTCCGGCAGCCCCTCCATCACGCTGGCCCTCTCCCAGCCGGACAAGAAGGTTCCCGACGACTGCTACCTGCACTTCACGTTCCAGAAGGCGGTGCGCGACGTGCTGAAGCCCGAGACCGTGGTGATCGGTTCCGCCTACTCCGTTCTGAATAATGGAAAGAACGAGCTGCAGGCCCGCAAGAAGGAGGAGAATACCCTCTGGTACTGGGCGAACAGGAACATCCGCGACCGGGTCACCGACATGGTGGCCATCGGCCGGCAGTCACTCGCGGACGGGCAGCTCCCGCGGAAGTTCGCGGAAGACAGGGAAAAGGACATCAGGTGGTGCAACGCGTGCGACGACTGCATCGAGCTTCTCATCCGGCAGAAGCCGGTCGGCTGCGTCACCCATGAGAAGGAGTACAACAAGGCCCTCAGAACGATCCGCGAGGCCGAAGGAGCGCTGGCGGCCAAACGGACGTAAGTCCGGCGCAGTGCGGGCTGAGTCGCCGTCATGCCGTGCGTCCCGCGGGGAGCGGACTTCCGTTACCCCGCTTGTTCGCTCTCCGCCTTTTTTTTCATCCGCGCCCGATACGCCCTGAGAAAGTTCATGGCCCGCTTGTCACGCCCGAGCAGGACATCTGCGGCCCGCAGCGCCTGGACGACAAGTTCCGAATGCGGGTTGATGATGGCGCAGGTCAGGCCGCTGCGGACGGCCGCGCCCCGATCCGGGCCTGGATCCTGCTTCCCCCCACGGCGAGGACGAGGAACCCGAGTGCCGCGAGAAGGGGGAAGATGCCCAGGGCCAGCTCGAACGACGCCCAGCGGGAAACGAGGGAGACGACGAAAGGCACCACGATGCCGCCGACCGGCACTGACAGCTTCACGATGCCCATGGCAGTACCGGACATGCCGCGATAGATGGTCCCGGTCAGCGTGATGAGCAGCGGCAGCAGGGAGGAGACGCCTGCGCCGGAAAGGACAAGCGCCGCAGCGGTCAGCGCGGGAGGCAGAACAGCGAAGAACAGTACTGACGAGCAGACCGCGGCCGCCGCGAAAAGCCACTGGATCATGAGGAGCAGCGACACCCTGCCCGTCAGAAAACCGAGGAGCAATCTGCCCGCAGCGATTCCTCCCAGGAAGAGCACGAGACCGATGTTCGACGGCACCAGGTCATAGCCCCGCAATGACCTGAGGAACCCCGGCAGGAATCCCGTCAGGCCCAGCTCGATGCCGACTCCGAAGGTGGCGAGCAGGAGGAAGAGGGCGAGCACTCCCTGGGTCCTGAGGAACCTCATGCGCTGCGAGAAGGGCCGGTATTCCCCGGTTCCCCGGCCGGCGCGGGAGAAGAGGAACAGGACCGCGAGGGCCATGACGACCGCCGCCGACTGCACCATGGACCGGCGCCAGTCCATCGACAGTGAGATCAGGTAAAGAGTGATTCCGAGCGCTCCGAAGGTAACGAAGAAATGATTGATGCTGATGTGCAGCCCCTGGCGCTTTTCGTGGATGCCGAGGAGCATCGCATCGGCAACGCCTTCGTACGTGCCGATCCCTGCACCGATGAAGATCATGATCACGAGGTTCAGGGCGTACGCGGGCCAGAGGTAATAAAGGAAGAATGACACGGCCAGAAGGAGGCTGCCGGCCGACATCAGGCGAGCCTTGTCGAAGCTGTCCGCGAGCGACCCCGAGACGAGCACTGAGAGGATGAAGCCCACGTTCTGCGCGGAAATCAGGATCCCGGTCTGGTAGGGCGTGAGACCGATGCTTCCCGAGGCGGCGCCGATGACGGCGGTTCCCACCCCGAGGAAGAACATCGAGACGTACGAGGAACCCGTCAACACGCCGCGGTGACTGAGCATATTGATCAGGGGCGCCGCGGTCTGCTACTTCGCCACGGGAACGTCGATTCTCTTTCCGCCCTTCATCGCGGATTCGTGCGCGCAGATGCCGGCCATGGTCCAGTTGGCGGCCCTCCTCGAGTCCACCGCGGACTCCCGTTCCTCCACGATGGCGCGGATGAACTCGTGGGCGAGGTGGGGGTGCGACCCGCCGTGGCCCGCGCCCTGGATGAACGAGGTGTGCTCGTGCTGCTCGTCATAGACCCCGTGAATGGTGTACGGCGCGATCTCTTTCGGGAGGCGGTGCCCGAAGTCGGGCACCTCGACGCGTTTCGCATCCTCGTACCCCGAATACAGGACGGGTTTCTCACCCGCGAGCTGCTCCCATTCGAAGGAGAGCTTCGTGCCGTACACGTCGAAGCTCTCGCGGTACTGCCGGATCGTGTCGAAGAGGGAGCGGGTCACCTCGCAGGCCAGTTCGGATCCACGGAGCTTCATGAGCGCCGTCTCGATTGCGAAGGGCGATCCGTATTTCTTCGAATACTCCTCGCGGATGGTCCCCGAGCCGAAGCAGACCACGGATTCCACTTCGCCGTTCGCAAGGGACAGCAGGGGGCTCACCGCGTGAGTGGCGTAGTGCATGGGAGGGAAGCCGTACCAGTAGTCCGGCCAGCCCGGCAGGCTCATGTTCTGCTGGTGCGATCCGCGGAGGAACTGGATCCTGCCCAGCTCTCCCTTGTCCGCCATCTCCTTCACGAAAAGGAACTCGCGCGTATACACCGCCGTCTCCATCATCATGTAGACCTTGCCCGATTTCCTGCGCGCCTCGGCGATCTTCAGGCATTCCCTCACCGTCGTGGCCATGGGAACGGTGCTGCAGGCGTGCTTTCCGGCCTCCAGCGCGGCGATCGTCATCGGGGCGTGGGAGGCGATGGGGGTCACGACGTGGACGGCGTCGACCTCCTTCACCTTTAGAAGGTCTTCGTAGCGGGTGAACCGGCGCTCCACCTTGAACATGTCGCCGACCTTCTTGAGGTTGGCCTCGTCGCGCTGGCAGATGGCGTAGCACTCCGCGTCGGGGTGCTTCTGGTAGAGGGGAACGAACTCGGCGCCGAAACCGAGGCCGACGACTCCTACTTTCACCTTTTTGCCCGTGGACATGGGAACCTCCTTGCCGTGGATCTCTGGAATGGATGCGTGCCGGCAGTATCCCCCGGCCGCAATCGGAAATCAAGTCGCCTGTGCCCGCACTTTACACGCTTTTTACATTCGTTTTCTCCCTCCCTGACAACTCTGGTGACACGCAGGGTCATACTCCTCCCATGAGTATTTCGAGGAGGTGCATATGGACTATGCAGTCCGTGTCCTGAGAGCGGCCGCCTGCAGGCGCCGTGTGATCTGGATCGCGGCGATGCTGGCAGCGGTCATTCTGCCGGGCATCTGCTCGGCGGACGGGCTCATCGTGATCGAGGATCCCCCGCATGTCCTGCCGGGGCACTTCAGCTTCGCTCCGCTCGAGGTCTCCTACCATCACGTGACCGTGTCAGTGGCTGACCTGGTCGCGGTGACGACCGTGGACGAGGAGTTTTACAACCCGAATCGAGAACGGCTGGAGGGGACGTACATCTTCCCGCTGCCGGAGGGCGCGCACATCGACCGTTTCTCGCTGGACATCGGCGGGAAAATGATGGACGCGGAGCTGCTGCCGGCTGACAAGGCGCGCGCGTACTACGAGGACATCGTCCGCAGGTTGAAGGACCCGGCCCTGCTGGAGTACGTCGGGCGGGGCGCGTTCAAGCTGCGCGTCTATCCCATCGAGCCGATGTCGGGCAAGCGGATCCGCATCACGTACAGCGAGCTCCTGAAGAGCGATGCCGGCATCGTCGAGTACACCTACCCCCTGAACACGGAGAAGTTCAGTGCGGCGGCCGTGAAGGACGTGTCGGTGAAGGTGACGCTCGACGGCCGGGAACAGCTGAAGAGCGTGTACTGTCCCACCCACCCGGCCGAGATCCGTCGCGACGGGGACAGGAGGGCGGTGGTGGGATGGGAGGGCAGGAACGTCTGGCCCGACACCGACTTCAAGGTGATATTCAGCCGCACGCCGAATCCGCTCGGCATCGACCTGGTGACGAGCCGCACACCGGGCGAGGACGGGTACTTCATGCTGCTCGCTTCGCCCGGTACCGCGCCCGCAGGCGCAGTCCAGCCCAAGGACATCTGCTTCGTGCTGGACACGTCAGGATCGATGGCCGGCCCCAAGCTCGAGCAGGCGAAAAAGGCGCTGCGTTTCTGCCTGGCCAATCTCGGCGCCGATGACCGGTTCGAGATCCTCCGGTTCTCCACGGAGACCGAGCCGCTGTTCGGGAGCCTCATGGCGGCCGACAAGCCTCACATCGCCCAGGCGTCGTCCTTTGTCGACGGCCTGAGGCCGATCGGAGGAACCGCCATCCAGGAGGCGCTGGCCCGGGCCACGGCCCTGCGGCCCGGGGGAAGCGGTACGGGGGCCTCGCGCCCGTACATGGTGATCTTCCTTACCGACGGCCTGCCGACGATCGGAGAGACCGGGGAGGATCCCCTGGTCGATTCCGTCCGCAGTGCCGGCACATCGACGCGCATCTTCACATTCGGCATCGGCACGGACGTGAACACGCACCTCCTGGATCGGATCGCATCCGCTACTCGGGCGGTGAGCCAGTACGTGCTGCCGGAGGAGGACATCGAGGTGAAGGTCAGCTCGTTCTACTCGAAGATCAGGGATCCCGTGCTCACCAACCTGTCCCTGGCATTCACCAATCCTTCGATCAGGGTCACGCAGCTCCTTCCGCCCACACTGCCGGACCTGTTCAACGGGGACATGCTCGTGGTGTTCGGCCGCTATTCCGGGGCCGGCGCGGCAGCGGTGAAAATCTCGGGTACGTTCAACGGAAAACCACGCGCGTTCGCGGCGGACGTGAGCTTCCCGGCGCAGACCTCCGGGGATTCGTTCGTCCCCCAGCTGTGGGCTACCCGGCGCGTGGGCTGGCTCCTCGACGAGATGAGGATGCATGGGGAGTCCTCGGAGCTCAAGGACGAGGTCATCCGCCTCTCGCGGGATTTCGGGATCGTCACGCCGTACACGGCGTACCTGGTGCTGGAGGACGAGGCGCGCCGCAGCGTCCCGGTGAACCTCCGCTCGTACCAGGAGATGGAGAAGGACCTGGAGGCGATGGACAGCGCGAAGTCGCGCCTGGACTCGGTTCGCCGGGAGGCCGCATCCGAGGCGAGCCGCGCCGGCGCGTCGGCCGTGGAGAACTCCATGGCGATGCAGGGCCTCATGTCCGTGACGAACGTGCCGCAGGCCGCGCCCGCGGCGGGACTCGACAAGAAGTCGGCGCCTCTCATGACGGGCGGCGAGGGCGGCTACCGCGCGGCACAGCAGCAGAACTACGGCCAGCAGGTCCGGGTGGTCGGCGGCAGGGCCTTCTACCAGAACGGCACGGTCTGGACCGATTCCACCGCGCAGTCGCAGCGCGGACTTGCGCAGAAGCAGGTCCGGTTCGGCAGTGCCGAGTACTTCGATCTCTTGAGAAAATCCCCGGCCGCGGCCCGGTGGCTCGCGCTGGGAAACAACGTGGATGTCGTCGTGGACGGCGTTCTCGTGAGCGTCAGGGAATAGGCGAGGAGGGATACACGATGAGGAAGGCAATCATGATCGCGGCCGCGGCGGGGATGTTCATCGCCGCCGCCACGGTACCCCGTGGCATTCTGGCGGCGGCGGGATTCTCCGCGGCCCGGCCGCGGGTGGAGGTCGCTTTCGTCCTCGATTCGACTGGATCGATGGGCGGGTTGATCGAGGGCGCCAAGCAGAAGATCTGGTCGATCGCCAACAGCGTCATTGCGCAGAAGCCGACCCCGGAGGTGAGGATCGGGCTCGTCACCTACCGTGACAGGGGAGACGAGTACGTGACGAAGAAGTTCGACCTCACGGGAGACATCGACACGGTGTTCAAGGACCTCCAGTCATTCACAGCCGACGGCGGGGGAGACGACCCGGAAAGCGTGAACGAGGCCCTGCACGTCGCGGTGACCGGGCTGAGCTGGTCCGCGGACAGGACCGTGCTGAAGATCATATTCCTCGTGGGAGACTATCCGCCTCACATGGATTATCGGGACGACGTGAAATACCCCGAGAGCTGCAGAGCGGCGGTGAAGAAGGGCGTCATCATCAACACGGTGCAGTGCGGAGATGTGCCCGAGACGACACCGGTATGGCAGGAGATCGCACGGCTGTCGGAAGGATCGTACGTCGCACTGGCGCAGTCGGGCAACATGACTGCCATGACCACGCCCTTCGACGAAGAGATCTCAAAAGTGAGCGCGGCGCTGGGCGGCACGATGGTTGCGTACGGGAACCGGGAACGCCAGGCCGAGGCCCGCAGCAAGGTGGAGAAGGCGGCATCGGCGCCGGCATCGGTGGCCGCGGATCGGGCCGCGTACAATCTCGCCAGCGGCGGCAAGGCTATCCAGGGCACCGGAGACCTCGTTGCGGATTACGAGGACGGGTCGATCGATCCGGCAAAGGTCCTCACCGAGCTCCTTCCCCCCGAGATGCAGAAAATGGCCTCCGCGGAGCGCACCAGGTACATCGTGAAGCAGAAGGAAGCCCGGGACGGGCTGAACCGGACCCTCACGGAGCTGGCCAGGAAACGCGCGGACTACATCAGCGCGGAACAGAAACGGATTGCGGCCACGGTACCCCGTGGCATTCTGGCCGCCGCGGTACCCCGTGGCATTCTGGCCATGTCAGGCGCGGGAGACTCCTTCGACACGAAGGTCGCCGAGATCATTGCTGCGGAGGCGCAGCGCCCGCGCTGAGAGAGAACAGGGCGATGAATTCGCTTCGGCGGATCATATCGAAGAACAGCGACGTAGCGTTGGAGAGGGACACCTGGACGATCGGTGTCGAAAGGAAGCGGCCGACGGCGGAGACAGGGCTGAGCTTCTCCGCCGCGACGGCCCCCGCGATGCAGCGAGCGGCTGCGGAGCGCGAGACGAGCTGCGTGGCGCGGACCTCTCCCCGGAAGAACGAGATCTCGGTTTTCTCGAACTTCTTTCGGCCTCCCATGATTTTTGCCAGCCAGTTGTCGCGCTCGAAATCCTCGAACCACACCGTCTCACCCACCAGGTACAGGAGCCCCGGCAGGTCCAGCGGCTGGTCGGCCGAACGGCCCAGGAGCGTGGCGAACGTCGTGAATCCGATCTCGCCGCCGCGCTTCGCCGCGGTGTTGCGCCAGAACTCGTCCGGGCTTTCCTCCCGGCCCCTGCCGAACCACTGCATGGGGTCCCTCCTTGTCTTCTATTATGAGCCTATGAGTCCGTCGGGCCACCCGGGGTCACCGTTGCGGCGCCTTCCGCGGCGGCGGGGAAGGGCTCGGGACGGCCGACGGGGAACCTGAGCGTGGAGTAGCGCTCGGCGCTTGAGGCCTCGTGCACGGCGTGCATGATCTCCAGCGCGTGAAGCCCCATCGCGCCGGATGCGCGGTGCGGCCGGCCTTCCCGCATCGCATCGACCATCTCGGAGAGCCCGAGGCCCCGTGAGTTGTCCGCGAATGTTGAGGGTACCGGCACGTCCCGCCACTCGGCGTCGTCAGCGCCCCGGATCATGACCGGCCCTCCGAATGTGTTCGGGTCAGGAACGCTCAGCGACCCTTCGCTTCCATATATCTCGATGTGGGGAAGCTGGGCATGCCAGACGTCGAACGACATGACGAACGCCGCCACCGCGCCGATGGCGAAGTCGATCGTGCCCGCGGCATGCGTGGGCACTTCCACGTCGATGACCTGGCCCGCCTTCGGTCCGGAGCTCACGAACCTCCGGGGGAAGGTCCGCTTCACCGATCCGCACACCCTCTGCGCCGGGCCCAGGAGCGCGATAAGCGCGGTGAAATAATACGGTCCCATGTCGAAGACCGGGCCGCCGCCCTGCGCGTAGTAGAAGGCGGGGTCCGGGTGCCACGCCTCGTGACCATGGCATGTCAAGAAAGCCGAGGCCGCCACCGGCATTCCGATGGCCCCCTCGTCGATGAGCCGGATGCAGGTCTGGATGCCGGCACCCAGGAAGGTGTCCGGCGCGGCCCCGACGCGCACGCCTTTCTTCCGTGCCAGGGTGAGAATCCGCTCCCCTTCTCGGAGGGAGACAGCCAGCGGCTTTTCGGTGTACACGTGCTTCCCGGCGGAAATGGCCTGGAGCGTCACCTCCGCATGGGCAAGCGGGACGGTCAGATTGAGGACGATCTCGATGCCCGGGTCCGCGAGCAGTTCCTCCACGGAGCATGCCCGGGGGATGCCGTGCTCGGCGGCCTTCGCCTGCGCGCGCTCGGGCACGAGATCCGCCACGGCCGCCACTTCCACGTTCTCGAACTTCTTTTCGAGGTTGGAGAGGTAGATCCCGCTGATATTTCCGCAGCCGACGATCCCGACCTTCGTCCTATCCATGTCTCCCGCCCTGGCCGTAGTAGGCGTTCTTTCCGTGCTTTCTCAAGAAGTGCTTGTCCAGGAGGGACTGCTTCACTTCGCGGATCCGCGGATTAATGAGTACCGCCATCGCGGCCATCTCGGCCGCGAACTCCAGCATCCACGCGTGGTAGCCAGCCTCGGCCGCATCCTTGCCCCAGGTGAACGGGCCGTGAGAGGCGACGAGCACGGCGGGCATCGCGCGGTAGTCGATTTTCCTGAAAGCGTCGAGGATCTGCACGGCCGTCTCCTCCTCGTAATCCTTGCGGATCTGCTCGTCGGTGATCACCGCGGTGCAGGGGACTTCGCCGTGGAAGTAGTCGGCATGCGTGGTTCCCAGGCAGGGCAGGGGCCTCTTCGCCTCGGCCCAGGCCGTGGCGTGCCGGGAGTGCGTGTGCACCACGCCCCCGATCTCCGTGAACTCCCGGTAGAGCCGCACGTGGGTCTTCGTGTCGGAGGAGGGGTTCATGTCCCCCTCCACCTTCTTTCCCTCGAGATCCACGATGACCATGTTGCCGGGCGCAAGGTCTTCGTAGTCCACGCCGCTGGGCTTGATCGCGATGAGCCCGATCTCGCGGTCGATGCCGGAGACGTTGCCGAACGTCGAGACGACAAGCCCCCGCGCCGCCAGGTCCATGTTCGCCCGGTAGACCTCCTCGCGGAGGCGCAGCAGGCGCTTCCTGTCCGTGCCCTGTGTGGATGCCTGAATCCGCCCTTCGGTCGATGCCTTTCTCCGCGTCTTCATGAAACCGCCTCAGAGTTTCCTCAATAGCGGCTCGAGGCTCCTGCTGAGCTCGGTATACCGGCGGTACAGGGCCTGGTAGCGCGATGTCCTGGCCCGGTCCGGCTTGTAGACCTTGTCGAAGCCGCTGCCCATGCGTCTCTGGGCCTCGGGCACCGACGGGTAGACTCCGCCCGCGGCTGCCGCGAGCATGCCGGCGCCCAGCGCGCAGGCCTGGTCCGAGGCGACGACTCGGATGGGCATCCCGAGGATGTCCGCCGTGACCTGCATCACGAAGGGGCTCTTCCGCGCGATCCCTCCCTGGGCGATCACTGCATTGATCGGTACCCCTTCCTTGCGGAACTGCTCGACAATGGCGCGTGACCCGAAAGCCGTTGCCTCCACCAGGGCTCGGAAGATCTTCGGCGCAGTCGTTCCCAGCGTCAGTCCCACGACGGCACCCTTCAGGGTCTGATCGGCAAAGGGCGTGCGCCGACCGTTCAGCCAGTCCAGCGCGGCAACCGTGGATTCCCCCGGATCGACCTTCTCGGCCTCGGCCGCGAGCTTGTCGAGGATCCCGTCCTCGATGTCCCGGCGTGCCTCGGCGAGGGCCGCCGCCTTCGCGCCGCGGGCGCCGCCCCCCGCGTCGTGAAGCGGCCAGGACAGCAGGTCCTTGAACCACGCGTACACGTCGCCGAACGCGGACTGCCCGGCCTCCAGGCCGACCATGCCGGGAATGACCGAGCCGTCGACCTGGCCGCAGATCCCCGCGACGCACCTGGAGCCGACTGCCCTTCGCGGGGCCACCAGCACGTCGCAGGTGGACGTGCCCATGATCTTCACCAGTGTGCGGTCCGTGATGCCGCCGCCGACTGCGCCCATGTGCGCGTCGAATGCGCCCACGGCCACGGCGATGCCCGATTGCAGGCCCAGGCGCTTCGCCCATTCCTCGGTAAGGCCGCCGGCGCTCTGGTCCGAGGTGTGCGTGTCCTTGAAGAGGCGTGCGCGCAGTCCCCGCAGGAGCGGATCGACCTTCACGAGGAACGCCTCAGGAGGGAGGCCGTCCCAGTCGCTGTGCCACATCGCCTTGTGCCCCGCGGCGCAGCGGCTCCGCTTCATGGTGAGGGGATCCGTGATCCCGGTGAGGAGCGCCGGCATCCAATCACAGTGCTCGACCCAGGAAAATGCCGCGCCGCGCACCTTGCTGTCAGAGCGCAGGACGTGGAGGATCTTCGACCAGAACCATTCCGAGGAATAGACGCCGCCCTCGTATTTCGTGAAGTCGGTCCCTCCCCATCCGCGGGCGGTCCGGTTGATGAGCTCCGCCTCCTTCACTCCCGTGTGATCCTTCCACAGGACGAACATGGCGTTGGGGTTTTCCTCGAATCCCGCCGTGAGCGCAAGGGGAGTTCCCGACCTGTCCACTGCGCAGGGCGTGGATCCCGTGGTGTCGATGCCAATGGCCGCCACTCTCTTTCCCGCCTTCGCGCCCAGCTTCTTCAGCGCCCCCTTCACGCAGGATTCCATGCCCTCGATGTAATCCCGCGGGTGCTGGCGGAACATGTTCTTTGCCGGGTCGCAGTACTTTCCTGCCGCCCAGCGCCTGTAGTATGCAACCTCGTTTCCCAGCTCCTTGCCCGACTGGGAATCGATCACCACCGCCCGCACGGAGTCCGTGCCGAAGTCGATCCCGATGATCAACGTGTTGTCCTTTGCCACTGGCTCCTCCTTCCGTCTCACGCCGCGGCGCCGCGGTCGTGATTGTACACGTCCCAGCCAAGGTACCGTTCGAACGCCTCCTGGACTACCCCGGCCACGCGCGAGGGGTTGATCGCCACGTGGTGCTCGTACCCGCCTGCACAGATGTGGCGCAGGAGGTCCTGGAGCCGCGGAATGTGCGCCACGCCGTACCCGCCGAACGTCGCGATGGGGTCCCGTGTGGTCTCTCCCTCACCCACGTAGGCACGGACTTTTCCACCGGTATCGTCGGTGGAGACCCGGCAGTAGGTGAAGTCCGTGGGCCGGATCCTGCCCCCGATGGTTCCATATGTTTTCTCCCGGCCGATCGTGCCGGCGAGAATCTCTCCGTACTGCATGACCCCCTTCTTTCCGAGGAGGTCCTGGGGGAAGTTGCTGCAGTGGAAGAGAACGCACTTGTCAGGGTCGTCCGCGTAGTTGTTGTTCCAGTCCACCAGCGCACTGGGCTTGCCCGATGCCTGGATCATGGCGTACATGCCCACGAGGCCGGTCACGTCCGTCTCGCAGGCGCTCGGCAGCAGGGCGTTGCTCAGCATGCTCATGGCCGTGCACGGGACGACGCCGAAGTTCTCCTCCATGGACGTCCAGCATTGGATGGCCGTTCCCACCAGCTCGTGCTCGGCCACGTACTGGTCCAGGACGACGGCGAACTTCGCCATGCGCGCGAGCGACTCCCGGGGGATCTTCGTCGCGCGGACGTAGCCCCTGATCTCGTCGAGCTTCGACACAACGGTGGAGTCCTTGTCCTTGAGACTCCAGGCCTTCCCGAACAGCTCGGAGAGGTCGACGCTTTCCACGGAGATCCCCGTTCGCTCCAGGAGTTTCTCGCTATATCGCACGGACAGGAAGGCGGCGGGACGGGCGCCGATCTGGCCGAACCGCGCCTTCCGCAGCCCCTTCACGACGCGGCAGACACCCGCGAAAGAGGCCAGGTCACGGCGGAACTCGTCGGACTCGGGGTCCATTGTGTGCTGGGTCGTGAGGCTGTAGCGGATGCCATACTGGGCGAGATTGTTGCAGGCGGACATCTTGCCGCAGAAGCTGTCCCGGCGGTGCTCGATGGCCATACGTCCCGGCTCGTCGGGAAACGCATGAACGAGGACCGGCACGTCCAGGCCTGCGAGCCGCAAGGAGTCCGCGATGCCCCGCTCGTCTCCGAAGTTCGGAAGGGTGACGAGGATGCCGTCGATCTTTTCCCTGTTCGCCTTGAACAGCTCCGCGCATTTTTTCGCGTCCGCCAGGGACTCCACGGATCCGTACTTCGTGTCCTTCGGAGTCAATGCAACAGCGTCGAGGCCTTCCTCCTTCAGCACCGCAAGGACGGTCTTGCGCCCCTGTTCGCAGAGCTCGGCAGGAAAGAAGCCCCGATTGCCCACCAGAACTCCGAGTGTCGTCATTTGAGTTCTCCTTGGCGCCGACCGAAGGGCGGATTACCGGAGCAAACGTTCTTTGAATCGGCGTTGGCTACGATATGATCCCATACTCGAAAAGTCAAGGATTTCGGCCGCTCCCCTTATCGCGCTTTTCGCAAGCCTGCCGGTTTTCGGGCAGATCGCCGCGATTCACCCGGCGTCGAGCGCCCTCCTCTGCCTCCCGCCGGCGGACGGCGGATCGGGGCGCGTCCTGACCGAAGCCGTTCCGCGGGAGCCCACCCGGCCCATCGACGGGAGTCTCCATGCCGCGCTCTCCGGCTCCTTCCGCGAGATCAAGACGGAGATCGACGGTACGGTGCCCGCGCCGTCGGTCGCGACATTGCCCTTCCTCTCCCCGCAGAGCGCGAAGATCGGAATCATTGTGGTCATCTTCGACGTGACCCACGAGAAGGAACTGGAAAAAAACCTCGAGCTTTCCCAGGACCGGGCTTGGAAGATGTGCCGTCCCGCGCCCCGTCGGGACGGCCATCAAAGAACTATGAACGGCTCCTTTTCGACATGACGTCGATGTACACGGCGGCGATAATCACGAGGCCGCGGATGATGTACTGCCAGAACACGTCCATGTTCATGACGCTCATCCCATTGAGGAGGCTTGCAATGATGAGGGAGCCCACGATCGCTCCGATGATCGTTCCCTGGCCGCCCATGAGGCTCGTGCCCCCGATGACGCAGGCGGCGATGGCATCCAGCTCGTAGTTCTGGCCTCCGCCGATGGTCCCCGCGGCCACGTACCCCGTGAGCACGATCCCCGAAACCCCGGTGAGCAATCCGATGAGGATGAAAACCGTGAACACGACACGGTCGATGTTGATCCCTGAAAGCCGGGTCGCCTCCTTGTTGCCGCCAAGGGCGTAGGAGTAGCGTCCAAACTTGGTATTATTCGCCAGATACGTGAATATGACCGCCACCACGGCCATAAGGAGGACCGGGTTCGGTATCCCGCGATAGCTGTTCATGATGAAGATGAAGAAGACGACGAGGGCGGATATCACCACCGCCTTCAATAAATCGCGATAGAAGGGTACGAGCTTGAAGCCGAACTCCTTTCTCTGCTGCCGGCCGCGAAACACGATATAAACGAGCGCCACAATGACGAGCGCTCCAACGATCCAGCCGGCCAAATCGGACACGTACCCCTGTGCGATCAGGCGGAAGTCGTCCTCGTAGATTGTGAGTGTCTTCCCTTGCGTAACGGCAAGGACGCCGCCGCGGAAGATCAACATGCCCCCCAGGGTCACGATGAAGGCGGGAACCTTGAGGAAGGCGATGATGGTTCCCTGCCACAGTCCGATGAGCAGCCCAACGACCAAGGCGGTCAATATCGCGATGATCGTATTCAGCACTCCGAGCGGTCCTGCAGCCATCGCGGGGAAGAGGCTATGGAGAATGGGCGGCATGGTTTGCACCTGCAGGTAGGCGGTCACGGCGCTGACAAGGCCGGTGGCCGAGCCGACCGACAAGTCGATGTTGCCCGTCGTGATGACCAGGACCATGCCGATTGCCAGGAAGGATACGATGGTCATTTGCCGGAAAAGGTTGGAAAGGTTTCGCGGCTCAAAGAACACCCAGTGCGTGAGACTACCGAACAGGAGCCATATCAGCGCAAGGGCGATGATCATCGTGTAGGTGCGAATGTTCGCGCGGATGCTCTTCGAGACCGCCGTGATTGAAATCGTCGTTGTTGCCAGCATCATCTCACCTCGCTTGTTGCGGCGGCCAGAAGGCCCGTTGCCATGGCCATGAGTTTTTCCTGCGTGGCATCGCTTCTGTCAACGATGCCGGCACACTCTCCTTCGTGCATGACGAGGATGCGGTCGCTCATTCCAAGGATCTCCGGCAGCTCCGAGGAGACAAGGACGATCGCAACCCCTTCCTCCGCGAGCTTGTTCATGAGCTTGTAGATCTCGAACTTCGCGCCGACATCTATCCCGCGCGTCGGCTCGTCCAGGATGAGAACCTTCGGCTCGGACATCAGCCATTTGGCGATGACGACTTTCTGCTGGTTGCCACCGCTCAGAGAATTGACGAGGGCGAGCAGGGAAGGCGTTTTGATGGCGAGGTACGTGGCCATAGATTCGCATGCATGGAGCTCCGCGTTCCTGTTGATGGACAGAAAGCCGGAGAAACGCTCCAGGTTCGGCAGCGACATATTCTTGAGGATGGATTGGTCGACAACGAGCCCCATTCGCTTGCGGTCCTCCGGAACAAGGCTGATCCCGTTTTCCATGGCCTCGCGCGCTGAATCGATGACCACCGGCACGCCCTCGAACAAGATCTCCCCGCTGCGGTTCTGCCCGTACTC